>ONQU01000001.1 GCA_900320035.1 uncultured Rhodospirillaceae bacterium
CGCGTATAATAGCGGATAATATGGCGAATGGCATCATCCGTAATGACCAGTTCCGAACACTGCACGGCATTCTCATCAAACACCTTATTTATCAGGTGACGCTTGGCAATTTCCACCTTCTCATCTTCCGTGTAGCCGTCAAGGCGAATAATTTCCATTCTATCAAGCAACGGACGCGGCATATCAAGTGAATTCGCTGTGGTCACAAACATCACATCTGACAAATCATAATCAACCTCCAAATAATGATCCTCAAACGTGTTATTTTGCTCCGGATCAAGCACTTCAAGCAATGCCGAACTTGGATCACCACGCCAATCATTACCGAGTTTATCTATTTCATCAAGCAAAAACAGCGGATTGGTGGTACCGGCTTTTTTCATTGATTGCAATACTTTGCCCGGCATAGCTCCAACATAAGTGCGGCGATGACCACGAATTTCCGCCTCGTCCCGCATACCGCCAAGCGAAGCCCTCACAAAATGCCGATTGGTTGCACGCGCAATTGAGCGTCCGAGTGAAGTTTTACCAACGCCCGGAGGTCCCACCAAACACAAAATCGGAGCCTTTAAACGCTTAGAACGTGATTGTACCGCCAAATATTCAACAATACGTTCTTTAACCTTTTCCAATCCATAATGATCCTCATCTAAAATACGGATTGCGGTTGCCAAATCCTTATTTAATTTTGTTTTCTTATCCCACGGTAAATCCAAAAGCCAGTCCAGATAATTGCGAATAACCGAGATTTCCGGTGAACTTTGGCTCATTGAACGCATTTTCTTGAGTTCAGTCAAGGCTTTTTCACGCGCCTCCTTGGAAAACTTAGTATTATTGATACGCTTTAAATAATCACCGTATTCGTCTTCTTCGCCTTGATTAAGTTCTTTCTGAATGGCTTTAATTTGCTCATTTAGATAATATTCTTTCTGGCTTTTTTCCATCTGCTTTTTGACACGAGTTTTAATTTTATCTTCAACTTCGGCAACCAGCATTTCCGTATCAATTAATTGCAATAGTTTATTTAAACGATCTTTAAGCGTATCGGTTTCCAATAAAAATTGCTTATCCTGAGTTTTGAGCGACAGATGTGAAGCAATGGTATCAGCTAATTTATCGTACTCATCAATTTGCTTAACAGATTGCACAACATCAAAAGGAATTTTCTTATTTGACTTAACATAATCTTCAAATTGACTGACAACAGCGCGTGCCCATGATTCTAATTCCTTTGTTTTTTCTTCCGCTAAAGGATAACTTATTGCCTCTGCCGCAATATAATTACCTAAATCAACCGGTTCATTTATTTTGACACGTTCAACCCCTTCAACTAAAATTTTGACCGTGCCATCCGGTAATTTCAGCATTTGTAAAATATTCCCAAGTGTGCCGACTTTGTATAAATCTTTGATTTTCGGTACTTCGGTTTCGGCTTTTTTCTGCATTACCAAAATAATCTCAGAAGCTTTATCGTTGGCGGCTTGTACAGCTTCAATTGACTTGTCTCGTCCCACGAAAATCGGCACAATCATTTTCGGATAAACCACCACATCGCGCAGTGGCAAAACCGGCAAAACAACCTGTTTTTCTTCTGATTTTTTCTTCTTTTTAATCTTCTCAACCACTTTTGCCATTCTTTATGCAACTCCTCATGAAATATCTTTCTAATATATAAGTTAGGTTTATTCATTCGACAAGACCACTCGATATTTTTCCCCAATTTATTTTTTTATGCTAATGCCAGCACTTTAGCATGCCGTAGCAGATAAGCATCGACTTCATCTTCAATACATTTTTGCAAATGTTGCCATTCGGCCGCCTTAATTTGCGGTAATACCTTGCGCACCGTTTTATAATCAGTTTCCATGGCAAAAGCGGCAAATGCCAAAACTTGATTGGTTGTACCGCTCAAATATATTCCCTCGTCGCAATCAGGATATAAAACCAAAAAATACATATATAATGTATTTATTTGCTCAATTTGCTTATGTGACATTGCTCGTTTCATCATTTATCTCCTATATTAAAATAAGATATTTATATTATTATAGCTTGTCAATAATATTTTTATAATTGTTAATTTAAATTTTCATATTTATATTAGCCAGACGAAAATCGGTAAAATTGTGGGCAATATATTGAAAAAACTTGACAAGTTTATGTTTTTATTAGAGGTGTAAACAAGATACAGAAAGGAGTTATACATGCTTAAAATTGCTTATCAAGGAGTTGCCGGTGCATATTCGCACATAGCTTGCATGGAGCTATTTCCTAGACAAGAATATTATGCTTGTGACACTTTTGAAAACGCTATGGAAATGGTAAAAAACGGCATTGTTGATAAAGCGGTTATTCCTGTAGAAAATTCTCATGCCGGCCGCGTTACTGATGTACATTTTTTGCTTCCGGAAGCCGGTTTGCACATCAGCGGCGAACATTTTTTACGAATTGAGCATCAATTGCTGGCGGTTAAAGGCGCAAAACTTCAAGATATTGTGAGCGCAGCATCGCATCCGCAGGCTTTAGCGCAATGTTCGGATTTTCTTAAACAACATAATATTAAAGCCGTATCGCGTATTGACACGGCAAAATCGTGCGAGAAAATTGCTCTTGAACAAGATCTGACTAAAGCGGCAATTGCCTCAAAACTTGCAGCGCAGATTTATGGTTTGGATATTCTTGCTTCAAACATTGAAAATGCTAATAATAACACCACGCGTTTTTTAATTATGCAAAAAGAAGAAGAATTTCCAATTGATGATGGCGGTGAATATATTACTTCCATTGTTTTTACCACCAAACATATTCCAGCGGCATTATACAAAGTTTTAGGTGGTTTTGCCACCAATGGCATTAACATCTCTAAATTGGAAAGCTATCTGTTGAACGGTAAATTTTTCTCGGCTCGTTTTTATGTGGAAGTTGAACAACACATTAACTCTAAGGCTTTACAATATGCCTTAGCCGAGCTTAAATTTTTCTCCGAAGAATATCAAATTCTCGGTTGTTATCCCGCTCATCCATATCGCCACAAAAAACAAGGAAATCAAAATGAAATTCAATTATTTCAATAAATTACTTGATTTTATTAAAGAAAAACATCATAATAACTTTATCTCTCTTGAAGAAATTTATGATGGCGGTAGTTCGTATAATTTTTGCTTAAAAACCAAAGAGGATAAATATTTCTTGAAGCTGATACCACAATCAGATGAACAACGTATTGAAAAAACATTACAACTGCTTAAATGCTTTTATGGCGCACAAATTGCACATCCAGATGAACTTAAAACGGCAGATGCCGCATATTGCATCATGGCAATGCCATATATTGATGGTCATAAGTTGACCGCTAAGCAATTTACGCCTTCTTTATATTTACAATTACAAAACACTTATCAAGAAATGATGGCGCAGTCAGTGCCTGAAAAATATGTATTTCCGCAACAAACACTGCAAGACCTCAAAATAAAAATTGATGATACTTTGCGTCACTCTAAAGGTTTTGCTTATAAATTGATAGATATTTTATTCTGGCGGCAATTTAGGCAAAGATTAGTTACACTACCGGCAAAAACGCAAGTGATACACGGTGATTTTACTCTTAAAAATATTTTGGTTGATAAAACCGGCAAACCGCACATCATGGATTTTGAACTTGTCCGTTTCGGTTATGTGACCGAAGACTGGGCGATGTTGTTGTTGCAACTGGCAAATTTTAATAAACTTTGGGGCAATATGGCACGGCTTAAAAAAGATTATGCTTTAATGCAAAATTTAGGAGCCGATAATCAGCAATGGCTTCATGGCGTTCAGATGTTTTATCTCGAACGTTTGCGGCGGCGTTTAACCGATGTGCGAAAAAAACACAATTTGCGCAAAAATTTATGCTTTTTATGTAGCTTAATGCGCTATTTTGCAGTTGAAAGATTGATATTGAAGCAATCCTAAAAAACAAACATTTTTTTATAAGATAGTATTATTATGCTTTAAAATTCAAATTCCAATCACTATAGTGTGTTGGCTCGTCCACCCAATTTTCGCGGACTTTAACATATAAAAACAGATGAATGCGTTCTTCCAACAATTCTTCTAATTCCAACCGTGCGCTTTGCCCGATTTTTTTGATCATTGCGCCGTCACGCCCGAGAATAATTGACTTCTGCCCATCGCGTTGCACATAAATTGTCATCTCAGCTCTAATTGAACCGTCTTCTTTATGTTCCCACAACTCCGGTTCAACCGTCAAAGCATAAGGCAACTCTTGCCTTAAATTTAAAAACAGCTTTTCACGCACCACTTCCGCCGCTAAAAGCCTAAGCGGCATATCAGACATTTGCTCTTCCGGATAATACCATGGACTTTCCGGTAGATTATCGGCCAAATACTGATAAAACTCAGTTATATGATCCCCTGATTGTGCTGAAAACATAAACACGGCATCGAAACAAAACAAGTTTTCGAATTCTTCTTTAAGTTCCTGTAAACGCTCCTCCGGCACCAAATCAATTTTATTGAATGCCAAGACCGCACAAGCGTCACGCTTGATTAATTCATCAATAATTGCCAAAGTTTCATCATTCATGCCGCGTTTGGCATCGACCACCAAAACATTGATATCGGCATCACCAAAACCATTCCATGCCGAAGCCACCATGGCCCTATCCAAGCGCCGTTTCGGTACAAAGATACCCGGTGTATCTAAAAAGATAATTTGCGTATTATCATAGACACCGATACCTTTAATTGTTGTGCGTGTAGTTTGCGCTTTAGGCGAGACAATTGACACCTTTGAGCCGACAAAATTATTGGTAATAGTTGATTTTCCAGCGTTTGGCGCCCCAATTAAAGCCACAAAGCCACATCTAGTTGGTTTCATCTTATTTCATCTGCTCCAAAAGTTTTGCGGCCGCATCTTGTTCCGCCTGTTTTTTATTTTTACCATTGCCAAAAGCATATATTTCATCATTAAAGGCCACACGAACTTTAAAAATAGGTTCATGCTCGCTGCCACTTTTTTCAATTAATTCATAAACCGGAGACGGCTGTTTCATACTGTGGAATTTTTCCTGCAATTGCGTCTTGGCGTCTTTTCTGTCACCATAGTCCATATCAATCATTCCCCGCCAATGACGCTCCACAAAAGCTATGGCTTCTTCGATGTTGGAATCAATATAAATTGCCCCGATTATCGCTTCGCAAACATCACATAACACATTTGTTCCATGTGCTGTTTCAGGTTCTTTAGTAATGATATGTTGTTCAAGATGTAATTGCTTAGCAACTGTTGCCACCATTTCGGCACATACCAATTTCACATGGCGCTGCGCCAAAACCCCTTCCCGGTCATTGGGAAACATTTTATAGAGCAAATGTGCCATGGTCATCCCTAAAACTCTATCACCCAAAAATTCCAAACGTTCATAGTTACGGTGTTCATTACCGGTTACACTGCTATGCGTCAACGCTTGATGTAGCAGTACAGGATTTTTAAAGCGATATTGTAAAATTTGCTCCAATTGTTCCATTAACTAATCAATTCCTTTAAAAAAGCGTTTCCAGCGAATGGCGTTAAACCACGTCCAAGGCTTAATCAATGAACCTTTATCGCTATGCGAAAAGAAAATAAAGCGTGCTTTGCCAACCAAATTTTCTTTGGGCACAAAACCAACACTGATACGACTATCATCAGAACGATCGCGATTATCCCCCATGACAAAGAACGAATCTTCCGGCACAATAAATTCTTCCGTATCATCAACAATACGTTCTTCATCAGACATCTCAATAATGCGATGGATTTTCCCTTCCGGCAAAGTTTCCTCGTACTGATGATAAAATTCCGGCACACCAACATATTCATCTATAATATAGCGCTCTTTTTCTTTACGTTCAATCTGCTCACCGTTGATATAAAGACGACCTTCTTTAACTTGGATTGTATCTCCCGGTAAACCGATAATGCGCTTAATAAAATCGGTATGCGGATTTTTCGGAAATTTAAAAACAACAATATCACCGCGCTGTGGTTCCGAATAAAAAATTCTTCCTTTAAACAACGGTAGGCCGGCCGGAAATGAGTAACGTGAGTAGCCGTATGTATATTTGCTGACAAACAAATAATCCCCCACTTGCAATGTTGGATACATAGAACCGGAAGGAATACGAAAAGGTTCGAGCCAAAAACTACGAATTATTAAGGCAATAAATATAGCCAAAACAATGGTTATAATATTTTCTTTTAACGAACTGTTTTTTTCAGACACTTCTTTTAATCCTTTATATCATCATAATCATCCAACAATTCATCATCTTCAGCAGCTAAATCGCTTTCCAACAACAAATCTTCTTCATAATCATCGACCGGATGCGGCCTAATAATCTGCGGCCGACGTTGCATTGCGGTGATAATATATTGTCCGCTGACTTTGTATAAATCTTTTAAATGTTCATTATACATATGATCACCGTCTTCAATCATGGCAAAATCAATTTCAACATGACGTTGCTGATTGAGACGACGAGCCATTCTGGCAACTTCTGCCGGATTCACAATTTCATCTTTACCGCCTTGAATAATCAGGCCGGAAGTCGGACAAGGTGCCAAAAATGAAAAATCCTTTTCATTGGCCGGTGGGGTAACTGCAATAAAATTATTGATATCCGGCCGCCGCATCAAAAGCTGCAAACCAATCCAAGCTCCAAAAGAATAACCGGCAATCCAACACCGTTTGGCGTCAGGATTCATATTTTGCAACCAGTCAAGCGCCACGGTGGCATCGGAAAGTTCACCTAAACCATCATCAAATGTTCCTTGTGAACGCCCTACGCCGCGAAAATTAAAACGCAGAACAGAAAATCCTAAATCTTTAAAACAACTAAACAAACTATACACGACCTTGTTGCTCATTGTTCCGCCGAAGTTCGGATCCGGATGCAAAATCAGAGCCACCGGTGCGTTTGCCCGCTCGCTTTTATGGTATCTGCCTTCTATACGGCCGGCATGTCCGTTAAATAAAACTTCCGTCATATTTTTTCCTTTATTATATTTATCTTAATACATTTTTTCTTATATTATATATTGAAAAAACATTAACTTTTAGGAATATAACACATAATGAATGAAAATTACAAGATAATTTTGCAAGACATTCAAGCAATACTCGATCGCGATCCGGCAACGAGCAGTAAATTAGAAGCTATTTTATGTTCTTCCGGTTTGCATGCCATCATAATTTATCGCGGTGCGCATTGGCTGTGGCGTAAAAATTGGCACTTAACGGCACGCGTCATTTCACAAATAGCTCGTTTTTTAACCGGTATCGAAATTCACCCGGCGGCACAAATCGGTAAAGGATTTATGATTGATCACGGCATGGGGGTGGTGATTGGTGAAACAGCGCAAATCGGTGATAATGTGACACTCTATCATGATGTCACGCTTGGTGGGCGGAAATTATATGATGCAAAAGGTAAGAAATTAGCTAAGCGCCATCCGACGATCGGTAATAATGTCACAATCGGCTGCGGTGCACAAATCTTAGGGCCGATTACCATCGGTGATAATGTTAAAATCGGCTCAAATGCCATTGTTATTGAGGATATTCCGGCCAACAGCACTGTTGTTAATCAACCGGCGTACATTGTTAAAAAATCATCTGATAATAGTGAAATTTTTTGCGCTTACGGACTTGAAAATAATCACAACACGGTAACAACAAAAGCTAAATCAAAGACGCGTAAAAAAAGTTGAAATATTGTATGACATTTACATTTTTGTATGTTATACTGATGAACGACAAGAGGTGGAAATCATGCAAACTAAATGGTTGGTAATATTAACTATATATTTTATAAGTACCGCACCTAGGGTTTTGGCCGAAGGCTTACCCGCCAATCCGTGGGGAAGTAATCTTCAGGCCATTGAGCGGCCGACTCCGGTGATGGCTGTTCATCATGAAAATCCGACCTCGATTGACTATTCAAACTCAGTACCCAACCAAAATGTGATGCGGCGTAATGCCGGTGGCGTTGGAAAAATTAGTGCACCGGTTAGAGTTAGAAAAAACTACGTACCCCAAACCGAAAATACTCAAACAGATTCAGATTTAGCGGCTTGGTTTGGTTCAAATGAAACCTCTGCCTCAACAGAAATATCAGAAACGAATGTAAAAACAACAGATGTATCTGAAATAAATATGGACTTTGAAGCAGAATATGAAAGGTTAAAACGTCAAGGCCTAAATAAATGGAACAACTCAACCGCACCAATTAGAAGTTATTACAGAAAGTGGCGGCGAGCATTGCAAGAAGTTAGTGAAATGGATCTAAATGATTTTATGCCTTAAAGGAGAAAATGATGCGTTATCTTTTATTTTCAGTATTTTTATTAACGGCATTACCGGTACAAGCCGGAGAGATTATACCTTTGCCGGAAGACTATATGATAAAACAACCGATTGATATAGCGAATATCGATATCTCTATGTCTGTTGATAGTAAAAAAGATATCAATCAAGAAATTATCTACATGATGAATAATTATTCACTGGAAGATATGGCTCTGTATGCCGTACGGATAAATAAAGCAGATCGTCAGGCAGCCCAAGCTGCCGGACGGCCATTACCGGCGAAACTCAGCCGCGAAACATTGCAAGACAAAGAACTGATTGCTAAATATTTACGTTCTCGATACAATTTGATCAAATAAGCAATAAATAATGCCAAACAATAAATTTAAAATCGAAAGTCCGTTTCAACCGTCAGGTGATCAGCCACAAGCCATTAAGGAACTGTGTGAGGGTATAGCACGCGGCGAACGCAACCAAGTTTTGCTCGGTGTAACCGGTTCCGGTAAAACATTCACGATGGCTAAAATCATTGAACAATGCCAACGACCGGCGCTGATTATGGAACCTAATAAAATATTGGCGGCACAACTTTATGCCGAAATGAAAGAGTTTTTCCCACACAATAATGTTGAATATTTTGTTTCCTATTATGACTATTATCAACCGGAAGCATATATTCCCAAAACTGATACCTATATTGAAAAAGATTCCGCTATTAACGAGCAAATTGACCGCATGCGCCACGGTGCCACGCGTAATGTTTTAGAAGAAAAAGACGTTATTATTGTGGCCTCAGTTTCTTGTATTTACGGCTTAGGCAGTATGGAATCATATTCTTCAATGGTTTTTCAGCTCAAAGTTGGTGACCAAGTTGATATGCATGAAATCAACCGGCAACTGACAAATCTTCTATACGAGCGTTGTTCGGTGAATTTTGTACGCTCAACTTTTCGGGTTAATGGCGATGTTTTGGATATTTTTCCGGCACACTATGAAGATCGGGCGTGGCGGGTATCATTTTTCGGTGATGAAATTGAAGAAATTTATGAATTTGACGTTCTAACCGGCAAAAAAACACGCCAATTAGAAGAAATTACCATATATCCGGCCAATCACTATGTTACGCCGCGACCGGCACTTTCGCAAGCAATGACGCATATCAAAGAAGATTTAGCTCTGCGACTTCAAGAATTTAATGCTCAAAATAAATTGTTAGAAGCGCAACGTCTTGAACAACGTACGCGTTTTGATTTAGAAATGATGGATACCACCGGTCATTGCAAGGGTATTGAAAATTATTCACGCTATTTGACCGGTCGTGCTCCGGGTGAACCGCCGCCGACGCTGTTTGAATATTTTCCTAAAAACGCCCTGCTCTTTATTGATGAGAGCCATATTGCCGTACCGCAAATCGGTGCCATGTATCGCGGTGACCGCAACCGTAAATCTACACTTTCCGAATATGGTTTTCGTCTGCCGTCGTGTTTGGATAATCGGCCGCTTAAATTTGAAGAATGGGACGCTATGCGACCACAAACAATTTTTGTTTCCGCCACACCGGGAGATTGGGAACTTGAACAAAGTAAAGGCGTTTTTTCCGAACAAGTTATTCGTCCGACCGGCTTAACTGACCCGCTTTGTGTGGTGCGACCGGTGGAAAATCAGATTGATGATTTGATGGAAGAATGCCGCAAAATCGCGGCTAAAGGCGAACGCGTATTGGTAACGACGCTCACCAAAAAAATGGCGGAGAATCTCACCGAATATCTGCAAGACAACGGTGTTAAGGTGCGCTATATGCACTCAGACATTGAAACACTTGAGCGTATTGAAATTATCCGCGATTTACGCTTAGGTAAATTTGATGTTTTGGTTGGTATCAATCTTTTGCGTGAAGGTTTGGATATTCCGGAATGTTCACTGGTGGCAATTTTAGATGCCGATAAAGAAGGTTTTTTACGCTCCACACGTTCTTTGATACAAACCATCGGTCGTGCGGCACGCAATGCTAACGGTCGCGTTATTTTATACGCAGATAAACTGACCGATTCAATTAAAACGGCGCTCGATGAAACCAATCGCCGACGCCAAAAACAAACGCAATATAATATTGCAAACGGCATCACACCGCAAACCATTCAAAAGAGCATTTCTGCCACCTTAAAAGAGATGACGGAAACTGATTTTATCAAAGATGAATCACCGAACATCGAAAAAATTAAAAATATTGATAAGAAAATTAAAGAGCTAACGAAATTAATGCGAGAGGCCGCACAGAATTTGGAATTTGAACAGGCAATGGTCTATCGCGATCAGCTCAAAGAACTGGAAGCTCTGGCGCTGAAAAATTTATAAATCGCCTGCAGTCGATAAATATTCCCCCTACACTGTCATCCTTACGCCCATCATCCATTGATTGCGTAGCAATCGTTAAGGAAGCTTCGAATTATTTTCAAAGCGGAAGATGCCTTGACCTCGCTTTGCTCGGAGGCATGACATTAAGAGAAAAAGGTAGATGCCTGGAACCTCGCTTTGCTCGGAGGCATGACATTTATATTTCGACATGACATTAAGAGAAAAAAGGAAAATCGCTCGATCAGACTTATGCTGGTCGAGCGACGACGTTTTTATTTGAAAAATAACGATCGTGAAAAAGCTGCGCACACTACCACAATTCGTTATATTTCAGCGTCGGATCGTTCAAGCGCTGACGATAGGATGAATTCTGAGGTTCATAAGATGTTGCAGGAGTATTCAAATAATCGTAAGAATCAAAATTACTCGTACTATCGTAATCACCCCTTACAGTATTTTTTCTATCAAAGTAGCAATAAACGGTTGCTGTCGCTTCCAAAGAATTTTTCAGTACCGGAAAGATATTCCAATACCAACTTGTCGAAGTTGTACTTGCAAGATATAGCTTTTCTTTATTGGTTAAGCTGTCTATCACTTTGCCATAATATGTGTACGGATAAATAAAGCCCATCAAAGCAGCCCAACCGGAGGTATATACGCCGTCCGCACATCTACCGTTAGTATCTTTCGCACCTTCACATAATGGTTCAACTTTGGTTTTCAAATAGGTACTTTGTTGAAACATCAAAGGTTTAGAGGCGGCTGCCGAATCGGCGCTTAAAACATAGACCACATTGCCACTGTCATTAACCACGTCAAAGTTCTTTAAACTACTCACCTCGTAATTATGCGTAGCTCCATCATCCATATCCATGGAGATTTCGGGCTTTTCGTTTTTTTCACCGCTACCGACTTTTAACCGATTATATTGTGGTGTATATTTATTAAGATTTGGACCAACATTTGTAACACCGGTTGTGTTGTTAGCGCCGGTATCACTCATGGCCGGCGCGTAATCTGCCGGTCCGATATTACCTTCCTGAGCCCTGAAGCGATCTCTAGTACTATCATATTCCAAGCTACCGGCTTGCGCTATATTAAAGGAAATCGGGTGTACAGTAATCACCTTGCCATACCCCGGCGGACATTGCGGTGCCGGAACAGAACCTAAATATGGCGATGCATAAGGTTTACTTGCTGTCGTTGTACCATAATTATTCCAATTTTTAAAATCATCCGTATCAAACGAATCTTCATCATAAGTATTGTTCGCTATATAAATACCCTTATTGATAAAGTCCGGTAAAATATCGCTTAAGCGGGCGCCACCACGCGTGGTCAGCTTAATATCATTCATTACTGATGTATAAGCCGGATTAACCATATAATAATCATATTGCCCACTAGGATTACTACTGCTGTTCGTACCTGTATTATATAAATTATATTTACTATTTGTTAATTGTTGTGGTACTTCGTAACCATTGAATGAGATTCCACCATAAGACACCGGTTGGTTATTAGCCACAAAGCGGCTGGCACGAACAATACCACTTCCGGACAATGCGGAGTAAGACTTGCTAACCGTGCTACTATTTTCATCGGTAATGACTTCTATCATACCCTTGCGAATGTAAACAGTACCTCTGTCTATTTGATCTCCACCTTCAACAAAATTAGAACCATAAGCACCATCTCTAGGTAAATCCGTTTCATCCGCGTCATAATCTTTTGTTTGGTCAATTACCAACACATTTTTAACATAATCATCTTTTGTTTTTCCTGTAGCTATAATATTGACACCGGCATCTTTATCATATTCGCCAACAGACATATATTTTATATAGTCCATAGGACCAGCATTATAATCTGCTTCCGGATTATAATCAGTAAAAATGGCCGGACCATGTGTTGCTGTGGCATAATCATCATCATCCGTCATAACATCTTCGGAAATATTATCGAATACATTCGAAGATTCAAAATTACCACCAGGTTGTCCAACAGCAAAAATAGTGGTATTTTTTGTTCCATTAATCTTACTGACATGGAAACCTGAATTTTGCAAATCAAGCCAGCCGCCTTTCATCAGTACGCGATAGTCTTTGTTGTCATAGCCATGTGTTTCAGCATCTTCATCTCTATTGCTGATGACAAATTCGCGATTAGTGGTTCCGCCACCTAACTTCATTTTAAGATTTCTGCTCAGTAACGTCATATCACCAAATTGAGAATCCTCAATTGAACCATCTTGCAAAATCAATTGTGTCGGGTGAGTTGACCGCAAAATAGCATCATCTATATCAGAAGCGCCGGCACGGAGAGCTACTTTATGCGCGTCAACCATCACTGATGTTCCATATCCGATTTGGTCATTCTGGCTATTTTCTCCCGGGCGTAGAGCGCCGCGACCGTTAGGGTTGCGGATACGCACACCGCTGCTATCAACATCAAGCCACTTATAAGCATCATCAATATTTTCCGAGCCTGTTTCAAAAGTTGACGAACGCAAATGTTGGGTATCAACCTGACCGGCGGTCATTACACCCTGCACCCGCACATTTGAGCCGATATCAACCCCAAAACTCGGATTATCATTTGTATAAGCTAAATCAATTTCATTTCCGAGGGAGTCATTACCGGCGTTATCAATTCCAGGATTGCCAGTAGAAGCGGTTTTGGCATCACTTGCGTTATCAGGTTCATCAACATAATTTGCTGTTAATGTATGAAACATAGAAATACGAGGACTACCTGATTCATCATAAAACGCATTAAATGTACCGCCATACATGCTAATGCCACGCGTAACATTACTCTCACTATTAGGTTCAGAGATTTTAAATGTGCTATCATTTATTAAATGTATATAATCAGCATCAGATACTCTGGTTATTTGCAATAAATAATTAGAATCACCGACATGTGCAGGTTCATCATCACGAGCAATACCGACCATATTATCGCTTTCAGTTGAAAACTGATTAAACAAAACGCCACTATGACCTTCATCATAGATATCGCCATTTCTAGCAATTTGTAAATTGTAGCCTGAGTCATCAATGATGCCAAAATTAAGAGATGGTTCATTATCGTCATCTACATCAACAGCAAACTGCTCTTCCAATGCTCGCAAAGAGCCACCGATATAGGCACTGGTGTATGTACTTCCACCATCACCGGCAATATATAAACCATAGAGTGTATCATCAGCCCCACCTTCTGTTTCATTAGCTGTTTCAGAACCAATAATCAAGCTCTTAACATCGCGGATACTGTTACGAGCTCTTTTATCTTGAACAATGGCTTGCGTCTCACCGGTCATATGGTTACCCATATACAAATCAGCGTGCATGGTATTACGCCATTCTTGTCCATTTTCATAGGTGCGTTGCAAATATTTATCATTATCCATCACACCACCGTTTGCTTCCCCTAAAGAACGGGAAGATGTGGTGACCAAAGAATATTGTTTGGCATCAGCTTCTGTAAAATCTGCCGCATCGAAAACTCCATTTTCTGCACCGATATTTTGCAATTGCCAAATGCCGCCCACGCCACGCGCCGTACTATCATTTGGCATATAACCGCCGGCGGAACCAATTAAAGAGGCTATGCGTGTTGTGCGCTCTTGACCGACATCTGCAACTGCTTTACGCGGAAACAGAACAAAAGCCGTTAAATTTGTGCCATTTTTTACAATACGAATCTTCGGCGTATTATAGTCATATAAGCTGGCCGATGGATTAAATCCGTATGGCAGGTATTTCGTAAAGCCGGCATCGTTTGCCGCCAAATTTATTGTGGTGCCATCGGCCTTAGGTACTCTTATGGTAATTTTTTTGGTTTCATCATCAGGATAATTAGGATCCTGAACTTCTTGTACTTCCGAAAAATATGTATCCATCAACGAACCATAGTTATTAGCAATATAGGCATCGGCCGCGTTCATATAAGTACGAATCGTTGAGGCGGTGTTAATATCCTCAACTTCCATGGTGCGCTCGGCTGCTTTTTTATACATTGTCGGCGTTACTACCGATATCAGGCCCAGCATTGCCAGCGCTTCAATCATCAAGCCACCGCGTTGGACAATTTTTGCTGTTTGATTATTGCGTTTTTTCATGGTCGTTCTCCTCTTATATTTCTCTAACTTTTCCTAATAATCCTGTAGAATTGTTTGCCGGCAAAAAGCGTTTTCATCTGCAACCGGCATCATCTTATACATAAACATACACGGTGTATTTGCACTGCCGCATGTCGTATTAAAATCTTCATTAATGCTCCATAGCGGTGAATCTGGGGAAATCTGCGTATAAACAACACCGTTTACATTGTCTTGAAGTAATGCCTTTTGCGCCGCTACCCCTTTTAAAACACAATGACCATTGCTACATTCCGTATAGCCGGCCACACCGTTAAACTTTGTTTCGTCTGCCAAATAGCGCAAAAACACCGGTAAAGGTGCATTATTATCATTTTCTGCCTTTGACAGCCAGCGGCTTGGTATGCGCGCAAAAGAAACCATATATACCGGATGCTCTACGGAACCGTATTGGCATGGACTCATAATGTGGGCACCACTTTGTTCCAGCGGTCTGTCCATACAATATAAATAATGGTGCATCGTTTGTCCTGCATCCAAAACCGCGGCACCGGCATCATACCCAATCGGCAAAGAATCTTCCGGTCTAAGCGTTACCGTCTGCCCTTTAACAGAATAGGCAAAGGTAAAATATGAGGCATCACTGCTATCAACGGAAACTCTATATGGCGGTGAACCGGCATCCCAATTATTGGTATGTAAATAAAGCAAAGTGTCACATTGCAAAAAACGCACCAATGCCGCGTTTTCAAGTTTGAAACGCGTGACAATGGTTGAGGCCTTAATCTCAGTATAAGCATCCTCTTTATCCGGCCGCGGTGACAAATTAAAAAAGCTCAAGCCTATCATTATTGTCGCCAGCAATATCCATATATACATGCCTTTTTCTCCGCACTCTACGCTCTGCTACTACTTTACCATAGCATAGTACTGCAAAAAACACCAGTCTAAAATAAAAACAGGTGTTTTTTTCATATTTCTGTAACATTTTAAAACAATATTGATTAACAAATAGCTAAATATTCGCAATTTATTGTATTGTTATAATGCTATTTATAAAGGTCAGGAAGCGGTTTTTTTTCCACACAATGATGTTGCTTTTGCTTATTCTTAAGGGTCGATAAGATAATATTGTCATCAATCTGTCCCGTTTGACCGGCATATAAAATGCTATTTAAAATTTGCATTTGTTCCGTAAATTTAGGCTCATCAATACAAGTCGCCAAATCATTCAGATTGTTAATATTCTGACCTCTGAAGATTTGCCGACCATATTCTAATAAGCTATCGCGCAGTTGTCGATAATCTTTTTGTTGCAAACTCTGTTCAATACCTTTTAAATTAGACTGCGGAACGTCTATATTAGATTGCATCGTGCGCTTCAATATAACATAACTCAAAATCAAGCCGGCAATAAAGGCCAATGCTATCCATAACCATGTTAAATTCAGAGCAGCACCCTTTTTAACCGGTGCAACTGACTTGATTGCAGCCGTATCTGTGTTTGTACTGATATTATCTGAAACCACAGCATTTTCGGTACCACCTTCAACATCAATCGTTGCTGCCGGAATGATGGCAACTTGCTTTTGCTTGGTGTTAACATTATACCATGGTATTCTGATTTCCGGAATCACTTGTTTGCCACCAACTTGCGGAATATAAACAATCCGCATTTTTAATTGTGATGTAATATGATTTTTATCGGCAATCGATTCAATTTGTGGTTTTTCCGGATATTGTTTTACATTCTTAACAGTAGGTAAAGTGATTTCCGGCAATTGTGTGTCTGCCACACCCTCGGCGGCAAAAGCGATTTCACGCGCTACGGTTTCACCAACTTTAAAGGTAGGATGCTCATCGACCCAACGTTCGGCAACACCAACGGCACCGGCCGGCAGCCACCAATCATTACCATAACCGGCTGCAATCGGTAAAACATTCACATCTTGCGGCTTAGTCATCAATCTGATTGGTTTTCTTACCCCAAATAAATTTCCCATATTCATATTAAAGAAGTTAGATAAGCCGCCAAATGTCGCCATTTGGTTGTTATCTTCATCAAATGATGTATACATTCCCTCAATTTGCATCGCCGGAATCTGTTGCAAGCCGCTTTTTTGCGGGAACAAAGCGTAGTAAAATTTGATCAATCGCCCACCCTGTCCATTAGCTTCAACCGTTGGTTGACGCAATGTTTTCACAATCCATTCGTCAGCGTTCGTAATAAATTGCGGCTCGGCGGTAAATTCAATGCCTTTATTATCATTAATGACTAACACCGCATTCAATTCTTGTTGTACATAAGGCGTTGTATTATCAAGCTGTAAATCAGCCTCAACCTGCGACATCTTATCAACTGATTTGGTAATCTGCGACTTGGGTTGTTGTTGTACTGCACTTCCTGCTGGCAAAACATTGATTTGCAGCGTTTGAGATTTATATTGTCCGGCTTTAATTTCAGGAATCGTTAAAACTCCTGTTTTCTTTGGCATCAAGCCGATTTTCCATTGTCGTTGCATGCTACCGACGCCATTCACAAACGACGAGCGTACGGAACTTGAAGTTGAATAAATGGCAAAATCTGTCTGTAGGTCACCCAAATCAACTTGCATAGCTCCGGCATCATTGCCGTTATATGTTAGCGTTAGCTCAAAACCATCACCATAAGCAACCTCATTTTGATTCAAACTGGCCGTTAATTCATCAGCTTGGCAAACTGATGTGGTTAAAAATATTGCTACAATAACATTCAAAATCAATTTTATCATTTTTTAATCCTTATACCTTTGACGTTCATATTCTCGACGGATAAAAGCCCTCAACAAACCACCTTTATCTTCAGGAATTTCCCGAAAACGCTGCTGTCGAGCTCTAATTTTTTCCTGTTCTTCCGGCGTTTTTTCATCACCACCGCTAACTTCCATGGCATCAGCTTCTTGTTCACCTTCTTCATCACCAAACTGTGCTTTTTGCGACTGTTGTTGGCCTTCTTGTTGTTCACCATTTTCCGCTTGAGCTTTACCATTCTGCGGCTGTTTCTCTCCTTCATTATTTGCATTTTGACTATCTTCTGACGAATCTTGCTGATTGTCTTTTGTATCATCACTTGCACTGTTTTTTTCTTGACTTTGTTCTCCATCTTGGTCTTGTTCACCATCTTGCTGTTGCGGCTGTTGACCGTTTGACGTTGGCTGATCTTGTTGCTTATCACCATTCTGGTCTTGCTGCTGACTTTGCTGTTGTTCTGCTTGTTGTTGCTCGCTATTTGCTTGATTTTGCTGTTGTTGCTGTTGATTTTGTTGCTGTTGATTTTGTTGCTGTTGATTTTGTTGCTGTTGATTTTGTTGCTGTTGATTTTGTTGCTGTTGTTGCTTCAAATATTCCAAGTTAAAGCGGGCATCGGTAAAATTTTCATCTTGCGCTAAAACTTCTTCATATTTTTTAATTGCCGCATCTATTTGACCGCTTTTAGCTAAGGCATTACCCTGATTATACAACGCATCCAATCCCTCACCGGCGTTAAAATCTTGCAATGCACGTTTATAATCACCACTTTTATATGCCGCTGCACCCCGCCAATGCACATCTTTAAATTTCTGCGCCGCTGTTTGGTAATCTTCGGCATGAAATGCTCGCATTCCTTCTTGATTATCATTTAAAAACCAGCCTGCCTGCGCTGTATTATTCCATAATAGCAACAACAAAATTAAAACTACACCACGGCGGAAATAATAAAGCAATAACAATGCCGGTAACCAGAATAAATAATACCCCATATCCTCCCAAACCGCCTGCATATTTTCACTTTGCTGAATTTCTTTTTGATAATTATCGTTTATTTTTTGAACCAGATTTTGCAAATTATCTTTATAGCTTAGAAGCAGCCCATTTCCTTTTTCAGCAATCAGTGACAATTTATCATTCGTTTTATCGCTCATTTTGATAATATTCACGTTAAAACCCTGATGTGCGGCATCGGCAGCAGCATCCAGCGCAGCATCAAAACGCTCGCCGACATCGGCCGTTAGCACCACAATATTACCGCCTTGGTAGCCAACTTCCTGCATTCTGGTTACCGCCAGACTAATGGCGCGATCTAATCGATCGCCATCTTCCGGCATAATATCCGGCGAAATTGTGGTGAGTAAATTATCAGCCATAGCGGCATCTTCCGTTAATGGCGTCACCACATAAGGTTCACTGCTATACACCATCAAACCAATTTCCGAAGCCTGCAACATTTCAAGTAAATCATGAGCAATATATTTCGAACGTTCACCGCGGCTCGGTGTTACATCTTTAGCCCACATGTTGTTAGAAACATTTAGTGCCAAAACCACCGGATTATTAACCTTTAATGCCGGATTTTCTTTCTTAACCCAAGTCGGACCGGCTAAAGCCAAAATTGCCAACACACATATAATTAGAAGTAAAGAATAAGAACGTTTACGTTGTTTATTTTGCCCCTTAATCAGCAAGAATTTCAGCAAATGTTCATCACAAACTTTAGCCCATGACGATTGCACTTGCTCGCTTTGCCACATACCAAAACCAATAAATAGCGGTAAGCATAAGGCTAATAACCATAGCGGCCGCATAAAATGAAAATCATTCAACCACTCCATATTATCCTCCTTTGCGCACCAAATACATTAAGCCCAAAAACAAAAGCAGGGCTAAACCGGCTGGATAATAAAACAAATCTTTTGTTTCTTGCACAAATCGCCCATCTTGCGCTTGCGGTTCCAACTGATCAATCGCCGAATATACATTCGCGAGCGTTTGTAAATCTTTAGCGCGAAAATAGGTTCCTTTGGTTTCGGCTGCCAATTGCTGCAAACCGGCTTCGTCAAGGCCGGAATTTCTCGGTACCGTAAAAAATCCGCCAAAGAAAGATTCTTCATCACTGCCGACACCAATGGTATAGACCTTAACATTTTCCTGTTTAGCTAAATTAATGGCTTGTGGCAGTGATAGTGCGCCATCATTATTTTCTCCATCGGTTAACAAAACAATCACTCTGTTATCATTACCGCCATCCTGTGGCATATTTTTCAGCGCCACCCCTATTGCATCACCAATAGAGGTCGAATTTCCAGCCATACCGGCATCGGTGGCCATCAATACTTCTTTAAGGGCTGAACGATCATAGGTCAATGGCACTTGCAAATAAGCACGGGTGCCAAACAGCACCAAACCGATTTGATCTTCAATGCGCTTATCAACAAATTGATTAACCACATACTTCACCGCTGTCAGGCGGTCATAACGCTTTCCTTGCAACGCAAAATCACGTTCATTCATTGAGGTTGAAATGTCAACCACCAACATAATATTGCGCCCTCTGTTCTGTACCTGATGAGGCTCACCTACCCATTGCGGTCGGCAAAGAGCAATCATAACGCACAACCACATCAATGCCGCCAAAATTAGGCGCAATTTTGAACTTTGGGCATAACCGCCGAACAAATCAGCCATTCCACCGCTATTGTTCTTAATTTCCGCTATATCTGCCGTAAACGGCACGCGCAGAGCATCGCCATACATTTTCTTCGCCGCTGGCCACAAAAAATAAACAGCAAACGGCAATAGTACAGCGACAAACATCCATGGATAAGTAAAAATAATCATAAATTTTCTCCTATCCATGCCAAACAAAACCGACGCAAATTTTGCACATCTTGTGCTGCAAACATGGTACTTTCAAACGGACTATATGGCGCATTCAGTAACAATTTCGCCGTTTTATCATCTAATTTAAACTCAGATTTACTATTTAAAAACTCAACCCAATCTTGCCCATTCAAGGCTACCGCTTCCGAATAGCGATGAACACAAATTCGCCGTAAAATTTCCGACATTTGCGCCGCCGCAACAATATTATCTTGTGCTGCCGTTGTTTGCATGAGATATTTGGCATAAAATTTAGCACTTTTATGGTGCAGCCAAATTATCGTCTTATATGCCACAAATATCAATATTATCGTAATAATCAGCCAATACCACCCAGCCGCCGGCGGCCATATCGAAACATCGTGTGTCGGCAAATGAATATCGCGTAACTCTGGCAAATTATCAGTCACTTCTTTTCTCCTTGGTATAGAATTTAGGAACTTTTTTATTTAATATCAAGCCTTAGATAATGACTGTAAACATCATTTTATAATCTCTAATTTTATGTTGACGCCAATTAAGACAGAGAATATATTAAAGCAAATTTAACAAAGGAAAAAATATGTATAATACCCAAAAAATTACCGATGATTTAACGTGGATTGGCGCCAGTGATCGGCGCTTGGCCTTATTTGAAAATGTTTATCCTGTTCCTAACGGTATTTCTTATAATTCATATCTGCTCACTGATGATAAAACGGTACTGTTAGACACGGTTGATGCCTCTGTCGGTAAGCAATTTTTTGAAAACTTACTCTTTGCTTTAAATGGGCGCATGTTGGACTATATCATCATCAATCATATGGAACCTGACCACTGCGCTGAAATTGCCAATTTATTAAAAATGTATCCGGCTGCTAAAATTGTTTGCAATGCGCAAACCCAAAAAATGCTCGGACAGTTTTTTACCCTTGATGTGCCACAAGAACAATACGTTATTGTTAAAGAAGGCGAAAACCTAAATACCGGACATCATACTTTACGTTTTGTTATGGCGCCGATGGTACATTGGCCGGAAGTAATGGTTACTTATGATGAAACAGATCAAACGCTGTTTTCAGCAGATGCTTTTGGTACGTTTGGCGCTTTAAATGGCAATATTTTTGCCGATGAAGTTAATTTTGAACGTGATTATTTGGATGAGGCACGGCGTTATTATACTAATATTGTCGGTAAATATGGTCCGCAAGTTCTGGCTTTGCTTAACAAAGCAAAAAATCTGAAAATTAAGCGCATTTGTCCGTTGCATGGTTTTATTTGGCGGCAAAATTTAGGATGGTTCGTAGCAAAATATCAAAAATGGGCAACTTATGAGCCGGAAGAAAAAGGTATCATTATCGCTTATGGTTCAATTTACGGTAATACTCAAAATGCGGCTGAAATTCTCGCTTCCAAACTGGCGGCTCAAGGAGTTAAAAATATCAAAATCTACGATGTTTCGGTTACTCATCCATCGTATATTATCAGTGAAGCATTTAGAGTAAATACTCTGGTATTTGCCTCTGTTACTTATAATGCCGGCATCTTTGTAAACATGGATAATTTGTTACGAGATATTACGGCTCATAATTTGCAAAATCGCTCTATTGCCACCATGGATAACGGAACATGGGCAGCGACAGCCGGTAAACAAATGCGTGACGAATTGGCGAAGTTGAAAAATTGCACCTTTATCGAACCTCACATTTCTGTGAAATCGGCTATTAATCCATCACAAACAAGCGATTTGGATAATTTGGTAGAAACAATTTTGTATAACCTACGCTAAAACAATTTGTTCTATTTTTCTCTAGAAAAAAACATCTCCGAAATATCACTATCTCAGAGATGTTTTTTTTCATGGAACGTTAGTTATTGCTTTTTAGGACGCCCTGCCATACCGCGGCGCGGTGCACCACGTCGAATCGGCTTTTGGACTTTCTTAGTCTGTGCCTTTTGCGCTACCGTTTTTTCATCTAAATTTGGTTCATACGCCTTGCAAGAACATTCGTCGCCGCAAGTACATTTTTCACCACAAGTGCATCTTTCACCGCACTTGCAAGCACAGCAACAACAACGAGAGCAAATGCCTGCCAAAATACCGGCAACTGACGGTACAACGATAAACAGCCATAACTGATGCCATGCTTCACCTTGTAAAATTAAGGCCGGACCAAAGCTGCGCGCCGGATTAACCGAGGTACCCGTAATCGGTAAACCTAAAATGTGAACAACAGCTAAGGTTAAACCGATAACCACACCGGCAATTCGCAAATCGCAAGCGGTTGTCTTTAAAACAACTTTCACGAAAACAAACGTAGCAATAAATTCAAAAATGATTGCTGCTGTCATTGTATACCCGGCCGCATAGGCTTCACCCCATCCGTTTTGCGCCAAACCATTTGCCAAGTCATAACCGCTGATATGGCCGGTTACCGCCATATAGGCAATTAACCAAGCAGCTAGAGCTGCACCGGCAAATTGTCCAATCAAATAACCGATAACATCACCGAATTTCATCCGACCGGCACAAAATACACCAAACGTAACCGCCGGATTCACATGGCAACCTGAAACCGGACCGATGGCATAAACCATAGCCGTTAACGCCAAACCGAATGCTAGAGCAATGCCGATAAAACCAACATATGGTGCCGAAAAAACAGCCGTTCCGCAGCCAATAAAGACCAGAACGAATGTTCCAAAAAGTTCTGCAATATATTTTTTCATTAAAAATCTCCTTTTTATTTATAACGGCTTCATTGTAAAAAACTTAATGCAATCCATAAAGGTATTTTTTCGGATTCTCCACATTTTTATTTTTGCTATGACACAACATATGACCGGAAAGCATATATTTAAAGGTCAATATTAAGAGAGTCTGAATTCAGACTCTGAAATTGTCTGAAAAATTAATTCTGATTGCGTAAAATTTAAAAATAAAAAATGCTTGCAAATCCTTTATTTACAAGCACTTTCCCTTTTTGGTAGGGCCGGGGAGAATCGAACTCCCACTCCCGA
>ONQU01000105.1 GCA_900320035.1 uncultured Rhodospirillaceae bacterium
CAAAATACGTTTATAAGGGTTTTTGCGCCCTTTTAAATTAATATGCCCACTATTCCTGTGAGTAGCTTTGAACTTCCAGTCGCCTTTCGCACCAAGGCGATTTTTTTGTTGGAACAAACGCTATGGGAAATGCAAATTTAAGAGCTGCTGATGGTCATAAAGATGATGAATTTTATACCGGTTATGAAGACATCAAAAAAGAATTAATTCATTATGCAAAATATTTTAAAAACAAGGTCATTTATTGTAATTGCGATGACCATTACGGAATCGGGTTAGGCACGCCGAAGTCAAATTTTATTAAATATTTGGCGGATAATTTTGAGGCTTTTCAAATAAAAAAAGTGATTGCCACGCATTATGAAAAAGACCGAGAACATTCAACGATGTATATCTTAGATAAAGATAACACCGGTGACGGCGTGATTTGTTGGGAAGATATTGAAGAAATACTGATGCAAGGCAACGGTGATTTCAGGAGTGCGGAATGTGTGGAGCTTTTAAAACAAGCTGATATTGTAATTACGAATCCGCCGTTTTCATTATTCAGAGAATATGTGGCGCAACTGATGGAATATAACAAAAAATTTCTGATTATTGGAAATAAAAATGCGCTGTCATACAAAGAAATTTTTACTTTAATAAAAAATAACAAAATTTGGTTGGGTTTTAATTCTCCAAGTGATTTTATGTATGGTGGTAAACCTACAAAAAAAATGATTGGGTTAACAAGGTGGTACACAAATTTAGAAAATAGCAAGCGCAATGAGTTTTTGAATACCGGTAAAAAATATGACGGTTATGAAAATATGTATCCGCAATATGATAATTATGATGCCATAAATGTGGATAAAGTTTGCGATATTCCGATGGATTACGGCGGAATTATGGGAGTGCCGATTACGTTCATGGATAAATATAATCCGGAACAATTTGAAATAATTGACGGTTTGAATCGTTATACAATTTTAGATGTCGCTAAAGTAAATGATTGGGCAAAAGCAAATCATATACATCTAACCGAAATTAACGGAAAATCGAAATATTTAAGAATTTTAATCAAGAGGAGAAAATAAAATGGTTATGGAAATATATCAACCTAAAATCACTATTCGCGATTTGGTAAACAATTATCACGATATGGGGCAAAACGGCGTAAAAGCATACGGCGGTAGGCTGAATGTGCGGCCGGCATATCAACGCGAATTTGTTTATAATCCGGAAGATAGAGATAGAGTTATGCTTTCGGTTTATAACAATATGCCGCTTAACAGTATGTATTGGGCAATTAACCCAGACGGCAGTTATGAGGTGATTGACGGTCAGCAACGCATTATTTCCATTTGCCAATTTATGACCAATGATGACGGTAACGGTAACCCGATTGCAATTGATTTTAATGGCAAAAATACGCAAACGGTTGAAGGTTTATCATCTGAAAAACGCGATGAAATTTTGAATTATAAATTACAAGTATATGTTTGCAATGGCACAGAAGATGAAAAATTAGACTGGTTTCATACCATTAATATTGCCGGCAAGCAAATGACAGAGCAAGAACTTTTGAACGCCAATTACACCGGTCGCTGGCTGACATCAGTCAAATACTTCTTTTCTTCAAAATATGGTAATTTAGCAATTAATAAGGCTTATTATGACAATGATGATAGGAAAACGTTGCTTAATTTAACCGCCGATAAAGTTTTAGGCGATATGGGCAGTTTAAGTGATAAAGCCAACCGGCAGTTATTGTTGGAATTAGCGTTGAAGTGGCGTATTGATGCCGATAGGGCTGCATATCCGCAAATTAAAGATTATATGAGTAAGCATCGTTTTGATAATGGTGCCGCTGATTTAATTGAATATTACGAAGATGTGATTGATTGGGTAAAGCACACATTTACGCATTATCGTTCCGATATGAAAGGAATTGATTGGGGATTTTTATATAATAAATATCATCATCTGAAATATGATGCCAAAAAAATTGAGAAAAAACTGCAATATCTTTATGATTTATATGATGTTGACGGTGACGGTTTGAAGAAAAAAGGGTTTTATGAATATTGCCTTTGTGATGACAAAACACTTATTTGGCACAGAGCTTTCAGTGAAAAACAACAAAAACAGGCTTATGAAAATCAAGGTAAAAAATGTGCAAGGTGCCATAAAGCTTTTGCTTTAAAGGAATTGGAAGGACATCATAAAATTGCTTTTGCTGACGGTGGAGAAACAACTATTGAAAATTGTATCATGTTGTGCAAAGATTGCCATACGGATTATCATGCGGAAAATAAAGAATAGGCGTTTATAACAAAAAACGCCTCTTGCGAACAAGGGGCGTTATATAGAATCTTATGTATTCTATTATCTTGAGTAGTATTCGATCACCAAGTTTGGTTCCATAACGGCAGCGTACGGAATATCTTGGAATTTCGGCACAAATGTATATTTTGCCGTTAATTTCTTCGCATCAACTTCCAAATATTCCGGCCAATCGCGCGTTTGCGATTCAATAGCGGCCAAAACGCAAGCTAATTTCTTTGACTTCTCACGAACTTCGATAACATCACCGGCCTTAACCATGTAAGACGGAATGTTTACCTTTTTACCATTAACCGTGACGTGACCATGGTTGACAAACTGACGTGCTGCAAACACCGTTGAAGCAAATTTTGATTTGTAAACCAAGTTATCCAAACGCGATTCCAATAAACCAACCAAGTTTTCCGCGCTATCACCGGTGCGGCGAATAGCTTCGGCGTAATATTTGTGGAATTGTTTTTCCGAAATGTTACCATAATAAACTTTGAGCTTTTGCTTAGCAATTAATTGTTGTCCATAGTCGGTAATTTTGGCTTTTCTTTGGCCGTGTTGTCCCGGACGATATGATCTTCTGTTATACGGGCTGTTTGCATCACCCCATAAATTGTCGCCATAGCGACGGCTGTTTTTCTTTTTAGCAGCTACAATACTTTTCATTTATAAATTCCTTTTTTTATTAAATTTAACATTATTGTCCCGATAGTTTTTGATTTATCACCAAAAACGAGACTGGCGCACAGACAAACGTCGTCGGCAATCTGCATCCTCGGAAGTGAGGACAAACTATATCGTTTTTTTATAAAATGCAAGTAAAAAATGCAGAACAAGGAAAATTATTGCACTTCGTTCGGTTATTTTTGTTTTATCGGCAGATAAATGGTAAAAGTTGTGCCGCCATGGGTAGTAGAGGTAACAGTTAAATTACCGTGATGGTGTAAGATAATTTGTTTGGCAATGGTTAAACCTAAGCCGGTGCCTTTGATTTTCATATCTTTATGAATTTGCATACGATAAAACTTTTCGGTTAGGCGCGCTAAATCAGCTTTATCGATTTTAGCACCTTTATTATTAACGGCAATGCTCACGGCTTTACCTTCTGCCACGTTTAAACCTTGTCCGGACGGTATGCCTGGCACGGTTTTCATGGTAACGGTAATTTCGGTATTTTCCAGAGCATATTTAATGGCATTATCGACAATATTCTGCACAATTTGGTGAATTTGCTGATTATCACCGACAATTTTCGGAATACGATTTTCTTCAATCATACGAACATTAAGCGCACGATTGAAAGCTTTAATTTTCAAGGCTTGAATAACATCATCGATGACTTCGGTTAAATCAACTTTATCCTTTAAGGTTTTATCTTGCGCCATTTCTAAGCGTGATAATGACAGCAAATCTTCAATGAGTGCCGACATATAGTCTGCTTGCTCACGCATAATGCTTAAAAATGTGTCGCGAGCATCTGCATCATCTTTGGCTGAAGTCTGCAAAGTATCAATAAAACCGGAGATAACCGATAATGGTGTGCGCAGTTCGTGACTGGCATTAGCCACAAAGTCTGATTGCATCTTTTCCACACTTAAAGCCTTGCTGATATCATAGAGTGAAATAACGGCAGCGGCACGGCCTTTGGAAAACCACGGCAATTTATTGATATGGGCGTAAATACGGCGATTGTGTTTTTTTAACATATTAAAGACCAAACTTTCAGATTCGGATTTTCCCTTTAAGATTTTATCAACCGCACTGATGAAAATATTTGTTGAAAATAAAGTATCGATTCTTTGACTGGTAACATCGGTACCTAAAAACTGTCGTGCCGCTAAATTACTACCGGTAATATTTCCCTCGTTATCAAGCATTAAAATCGGATCAGGTAATGTATCTAAAACGGCGGCATCGGAAATAGCTTGTGCCTCTAAAGTATCGGTTTTAGAAATCCAAAAACGATGCACCGAATTAACAGCTGCCGCCAATTCCTGAGCATCTTTTTCCGAAAGTTGCGGTATTGTGCCATCGGTTGTATCAGTTGCCAGAGAGTAGATGTATTTGCGCAATGTTTGCAATTCATAACTAATAGGAAATAATGAAAACATATTAAAAATAATGATAATAATGTAGCAAATAAAGCTGGTTAAAGGTGAAAGTAAATTTAACAGTGTTAACGCAATGAACAATAGTGCTGAGGGCAAGGAAAGAATAATTACCCGCGTGGAAAACTGCGAATTACGATCAATACCGGCGAGAGATTTAATATGATGTTTCATTTGTTTATTCCGTTGGTAAAAGTGATAAAATTGTGGACTAATAGTAAAAATATAGTAATATACAAGAAGTTTAAATAGGTTTAATTTTTTTGATTTAAAACTATGGCAAAAGATAAAGATTTATCGCCGGGAATGGCGCAATACCTTGAGATTAAAAAACAATACGCAGATTATTTATTGTTTTATCGTATGGGTGACTTCTATGAAATGTTTTTTGACGATGCCAAAAAGGCAGCGGCAGCATTGGATATTGCATTAACAAGACGTGGTGAGGCCTTTGGCGAACCGGTGCCAATGTGCGGTGTGCCGTTTCATGCGTATGAGAGCTATTTGGCAAAGTTGATTAAAGCCGGTTATAAAGTAGCTATTTGCGAGCAAATGGAAGATCCGAAAGAAGCAAAAAAACGTGGCTATAAAGCAGTGGTACGGCGTGAGGTTATTCGCTTGGTGACTGGTGGTACGGTAACCGAAGATTCTATTCTAGATGCACGCAAAAATAATTATTTGTTGGCGGTGGCTAAACTAAAAAACAGTTTTGGTTGTGCGTGGATTGATTTATCGACAGGTGCTTTTTATACCCAAGAGGTTCTGACCACACCGGCAACTGAATATGCCGAATTATACGGTGTGTTATCACGTTTAACACCGGCGGAAATTTTGGTGGCCGATTCTTTGTTGGAAAATCCGGATTTATTTCGTTTGTTGAATGAATATCGCGAGAAGCTGACAGTTTTACCGCAAGCACGTTTCAATTACGACGGAGCACACAAGCATATTAAAGATTTTTACGATATTCAAACTTTAGATGCGTTTGGCAGTTTTAGTAAATCAGAAGTGATGGCAATAGGTGTTATTCTCGACTATATTCAGGTGACGCAAAAGCAACAAATGCCGCGAATAAATCGGCCGATTAAAATAGTGAGCAGTCGTTATATGGAAATTGATGCTGCAACACAACATAATTTGAATTTGACGGAAGGCTATAAAGGTTCAACATTGAAAGATGTCATTGATCGCACGAATTTTGGCGGGGGTGCACGAATGCTATTGAATCGATTAGTCAGTCCGCTTTTAGATGTGCGCGAAATTAACCAGCGTTTGGATGCGGTGGAATTTTTTATTCAGCACAGTCAAACTCGGCAAAAATTATGCGAGCAGCTCAAAGAATGCTCGGATATGGAACGTGCTTTGGGAAGAATCAGTATCGGTCACGGCGGACCACGCGATTTAAAGGATATTTTAATTACGCTGGTAAAGTTACCGATGATTAAAAATGTAATCGAGCAGTTTCAAAAAACAGATATGGTTGATAATCAAATGCCGGAAGCCATTAGGCAGATTTTGCAGCGCTTTGGCAACCATTATCAACTGGTGCAAACATTATCAAGTGCCTTAAAAGATGTTGATGATGAGGGGAAAACGTATGTTTTGCCGATGCATGCTCGTGATGGTGGATTCATTAAACAAGGTTTTAGCGCTGAATATGATGCAGTTTGCGATATGCGTGATCGCGGTGGTGAGCGCATTTTAGGTATGCAAAGTCAATATATTGAAGAAACGGGAATTGATAAGTTGCGGGTACGTTGCAATAATATTATCGGTTATTTTATTGAAGTGCCGAATACGCACGTGACGCAACTGTTAAATAATCCGAGATTTATTCATCGGCAGTCGGTATTGAACGCTACCCGTTTCACCACAGCGGAATTAACTGAACTGGAAAATGCTCATCGTAGTGCAGCCGAGCGGGCGTTAGCTATGGAACAGCAGCTGTATGAGGGTTTGGTGCGCGATGTGTTATTGAGTGCGGAAGATATTGTCTTTGCGGCACAGGCTTTGGCTGAACTTGACGTGGCGGCAGCAATGGCAAATTTGGCGTTGGAAAATAATTATTGTCGTCCGGTGCTTGACGAAGGTGTGGGCTTTGATGTCATTGAAGGACGGCATCCGGTGGTGGAAGCGGCCCTAAAACAAAATGGTGAAGGAACTTTCGTCGGCAATGATTGTTCCGTGAATGCTGAAGATAATCGTATGTGGCTAATTACCGGACCGAATATGGCCGGTAAATCGACATTTTTGCGGCAAAATGCCATTATAGCCATTATGGCGCAAATGGGGTGTTATGTACCGGCAAAATCTGCGCATATCGGAATTGTTAACAAGCTGTTTTCACGTGTGGGGGCTTCTGATGATTTATCACGCGGGCGTTCGACCTTCATGGTGGAGATGGTGGAAACAGCCTCAATTTTAAATCGTGCCGATGAACACTCATTTGTGATATTAGATGAAATTGGGCGCGGTACAGCAACCTTTGACGGTCTTTCCATTGCTTGGGCAGTGGCTGAATATTTGCACAATGTAAATCGTTCGCGGACATTGTTTGCAACCCATTATCATGAACTGGCAAATTTAGCGGACAGATTACCGGCACTGTCATTACATTGCATGAAAATCAAGGAATTTAATAATCAAGTGGTGTTTTTGCATGAAGTGATTAAAGGGGCAGCAGATCGCTCTTATGGTATTCATGTGGCCGGGCTGGCGGGTTTACCGAAAGAAGTTATTCGTCGTGCCGACCAAATTTTGAAGAAATTGGAAAAAGATAATCAGAAAAATAATGCATTTGATTTAGCTAATGAGTTGCCGCTGTTTGATTATCAGCCACCGGTTTTGGAAGTAACAAAGCCTTCAGCGGTGGAAGAAGCGTTGAAAGCGATTAATCCCGATGAAATGAGCGCGCGTGAGGCTTTGGACCAGTTGTATAAGCTAAAAGATTTGTTAGAGGAAAATTAAGATGAAAATTGAAGAATATTTTGATAATTATGCCCATTATGTTGATTCTGTAACTTCGGCAACAGCGAAAGATGATGCTTTATTTAAGGAGCATTTAGAGGAACTTTCAAAACTACTGGGGGGTAATTTTGCTCGGCTTGATCATGCTATTACCGGTTTGACGGGAGAAGCCGGTGAAGTGGCTGACGTATGGAAAAAGGTTAAATATATGGGGTTGGAATATAATGTTGAAACGCGCGATAAGTTGATAAAAGAATTGGGTGATGTTTGTTGGTATTTAATGAGTGCGGCAACGGCTTTAGGTGTACCGCTCAATGAAATTATCAATCAGAATATTGCTAAGCTCAAAGCGCGGCATCCGCATGGTTATTCATCGGCTTATATGCAGCAGAAAAAAGGCGCGTAAATGACGGAAATTGTCGGCGTTTTACTTCCTTTACCATTTGATAAAGCATTTGATTATCAAACCGATGAGCCAGTGTCAATCGGGCAGTTGGTTGCGGTGCCGTTTGGTAAAGAGCAACAAATTGGGATAGTTTATTGTTTGCGAAAAACGTCTGATTTACCACAAGAAAAAATTAAAAAAATTACGAAGATTTTTGATTTTCCTTTAATTTCCCAAAATGTTATTAAATTTATCGAATGGGTGGCTATCTATAATATGGCACCGCTTGGTTCGGTGTTGAAAATGGTTTTAAGTGTGCGGACGGTGTTTATGCCCTCACCGATGACCGTACTTTATACTTTATCCGGAAAAACACTGGCAGAAGCAAAACTGAAAAATTCTGATGCCAGGTGGCGGGTGATGGATTTATTGCAACATGCACCTTACACACGGCCGGAAATTGCCGCCGGTGCCAATGTGAGCGATAGCGTGATTAAAACTTTGATTGATGCTGATGTACTCAAACCGATTTATGTGGAAAACAAGCGTGAATTCTTAGAACCGGTCGGTGATTTCAGTAAAGTGGATTTAACACCGGAGCAACAGCAGGCAGCTGACTTATTGTGCCGCAAAGTTGAAAGCGGTTTTAGCGTTACCTTGCTCGACGGCATAACCGGTTCAGGTAAGACAGAAGTTTATTTTGAAGCTGTGGCAAAAGCATTGGAACAAAGTAAACAAGTGTTGATTTTGGTACCGGAAATTGCCCTTACATCGCAATGGTTAGAACGCTTTCAGAAGCGTTTTGGCGTGCGACCGGCCAGCTGGCATTCGGGTTTAAGTATTAAAGAGCGAACAGATACCTGGAAAGCCATTATTGAAGGGCGGGTTAAAGTAATTGTCGGCGCACGGTCAGCACTGTTTTTGCCTTATACAAACTTAGGGTTAATTGTGATTGATGAGTGCCACGACCACTCGTTTAAGCAAGAAGACGCGGTTAATTATCAAGGGCGTGATATGGCGATTGTACGGGCGCAAATAGAGCATTTACCGGTGATTTTATCAACGGCAACGCCGGATTTGGAAACAGTAGTCAATGTGGAAAACGGTAAATATGACTGTGTACAGTTAAAAAGCCGTTATGCAGCCGCTGAACTGCCGCAAGTGCGGATTATTGATTTGAAAAAGGATAAGCCACAAAAGGGGGAATGGGGCGTTTCCTGGTTGGCACCGAGTTTGGTGACAGCTTTAAGAGAAAACTTGGCCAAAGGTGAACAATCGGTGCTGTTCTTAAATCGGCGTGGTTATGCACCATTATTAATTTGCCGAGATTGCGGTCATCGTATGGAATGTCCGAGTTGTAGTGCTTGGTTGACTGAACATAAAACCTCATCAAAGCTGATGTGTCATCATTGCGGTTATGTTGATGACATTCCGCAAGTTTGTCCGCACTGTGGTTCAACTGACGGATTAACGGCTTGCGGACCGGGGGTGGAACGGGTAGCTGAAGAAGCGGCTCTGCGTTTTAAAGGTGCTAAAGTACAAATTCTTTCCAGCGATAATGCCGGTTCGTTTAAAGCGGTGTCGGATATTATTGCTAAAATGGAACGGCGCGAGATTGATATTTTGGTCGGCACGCAGATTATTGCTAAAGGGCATCATTTTCCTAACTTAACTTTGGTGGGAATTGTTGATGCCGATTTAGGTTTAATGGGTAGTGATTTGCGTGCGGCAGAACAAACATATCAGTTGTTAAGCCAAGTTTCCGGACGTGCCGGACGCGGTGATAAAAAAGGGCAAGTTTTGGTGCAGACACTTTATCCGGAAAACAACGTCTTAAAGGCTCTCATTAGTGGCAATCGCCGAGAATTTTGGAATTTGGAAAAGCAGAGCCGGCAGATGCTCAAATATCCGCCGTATGGCAAATTAGCGGCACTGATTATTTCCGGTGCTAATCAGACCCAAACCGCGCAAGTGGCTGCCGCTTTCGGGCGTATGGCACCGCATACTGAATATATTGAGGTTTTGGGACCGGCACCGGCGCCGTTGTTTTTATTGCGCGATAAATATCGTTTTCGGCTGTTGCTTAAAACGGCACGAAACATCAATATTCAACAAGTTGCCAAGCAGTGGTTAAGTATGATTAAAGTGCCGTCAAACATTAAAGTTGAAATAGATATTGATCCATATTCTTTTATGTAGCCGATTTATTGTAGGGTGGAAAACAAAATTTCTAAACTTTCATTGATTTCTTGTCGGCTGATAATGTGGTCAACCGCCGCATCTTCGAGAATTGTCAGTGGTTCATTTAAGCCACAATTGTCATAGTAACGTGCAGCTTCATGAGCAAATTGTGCAGCTTTTTCAGCAATTCCTTGACGCTCATAATAAGGAGACAGATGATTTTTGGCATTAGCAAGTTGCTGCTCATACATGTAAGGATCAGCGAGTTCTAATACCGATTGATAGGCAAACATTGCTTTTGTTTCATTACCTTGTTTTACATAGGCATCACCTAATCGACTCCATGCGTTGACACTTTCAGGCGATACTTCGGTGGCAAAGTTATATGAAGTGAGCGCCAAACCGATATCGTCAAAAGTGGCAAAATTTCCGGTTAAACAAGCATAATTTGCCGCTTGAGCTAACAGCAATTGACGGGATATTCCTTTCTCCGGCATTGCGTCTTTTATATACTGCGAAGTTAATTTTTGCAAAAGTTCCAAGCAAAGAGAATTGTCGCCTTTTTCACATAGAAGGCGCAAAGCTTCAATGGGCCGGGGCAGAGTTTTTGAATCGGGCAATTCGGCAAACATTTGTGCATTTGCTAATCCAATAAAATCACGTACCGATCGTACGGTTTGCAATATGTTTTCCATACTAATCGGTGTGGTTTGGCGGTGAACTAAAGCTTGGGCAATTTTAGCCTCAGATACTTGACGCGCCAACATTTTAATTATTGTGGATACAATCTCACGCGTATGTAAATTTTTTTCTGATATAATTTCCTTTTTGGCAACCGTTTGCCAATTTTTAAATTCTTCTTGTTGCGCTTTTACATAATTTTGCATGGCTTTTTTTAAGCGCTCATAATCTGCACCGACGCCTAAAAAATCATCAGAATCTTCTGATGCGGTAATTAGATGAAGTGACAGTTCTTTTTCAGCTTCTAACTGTGCCGCTGCTTCCTCTTGATTGATTTCAGAAATATATTCATCAAGTTCAGTAGGTGAATCCTCTTTTACGGGGCGGAACGTATCGATGACCGCTTTAGCGTAAATAACCACAATTAAGCCTAAAAAGAGAGCGAACAGACCCACAATTAATAAACCATTGGGGCCAAATTCCTCAATAATACGAGCATATATTTTATCGCTTTTAACGGAGATCAGGGCAACCATATCCTGCCAATCGGTCTGATTAGGAATTTTCCATTCTAAAATATGAAAAAATTTGATTGGTGCCAGCATAAATAAAAAATCCTCTTTTCAGTTTTTCCGTAGCATAAATAAAAAATGGTACAATGTCCAGCACTCGTTTAAATTTAGTGCAACATTTTATTTTTTATTATTTTAATAAACTCTTCATTTTCTGTTTTTTGGGCATATTCGAGCGCTTCGGCAGAATATTGTTGTGCTTCCGCTTGATTATCGGTGGTTTGTTCAATGAGGGCTAAATTAAGACAATCAATGGCCGCACCGGCATAGCGTTGTGTATTTTGCTCCAGCCAAAGTGATTTTTTTAGCCATATTTTAGCTTGTGTATAATCACCATATTGCTTGTAAATCAGGCCTAATAAACCATAAACATGGCCGAGATGAAAATTGCTTTGGTGGGCAAATAAAGTAGATAGAATTTCTTGCAAAAGATTTTCTGCCCGATTGAATTTTTGCTGTTGAAAATAAGCTTCCGCGGCTAAATACAAACTTTCAGCATAAGCAGAAAAGTTTTCCAAAGTATAATAATTTACAGCAGCTTCTTGTGAATATTTTGCCGCCGCCGTTAAGTTGCCGCACTCGAAGGAAATTTGTCCCATAAGTTGCAAACTGAAAGCAATGCCCATTGAGTTTTGTTTTTGGTTGTAGAAATTTAACGCTTGTTTGATTTTTTTGCGGGCGGCCGTATATTTTTGTTGATGAATTTCGAGCAATGCGTACTGATTAAGAACATCGGCTCTAATTTTCATATTCGGTGCTAGTTTAAGGGCATCTTGGTAACAAATTTCAGCTTGAGCATATTGGCAATCACTTGTTAATAACATTCCTTTCATTGCCGTTATTTCAGTGTGTTGTAAAGGCAAATTATGATGTTGATAAATTTTCTGTATGGATGCCAGCAAGAATGTTGACATATCTTCTACGCCGCTCACACGATAAACATCTATCAGCAGCATATAGCAAGCTGTTTCTTCCATGAAGTACTGTTGTTGGTGAAAGACGGGGAGGGCCTGAGTAATAGCTTTTGACACGACGGCCATATCGCCCTTTTGCATGTAATGTCGTGCTTTACTTAGGTTATAATAAGCGTTTTCTGTTTTTGATTTTGGCACTTTATTTAATGCCGCAAACCAATGATTTGCTTGACGCAATGCCCAAACATTTTGCGCCGCAATAATCACAAAAATGAACCAACGGCTGTTCTTCAACTTCTTTTGGGGCATTTTTGCCATTTTACGCAAAGCCTTGACGGCATCTTGATGAGCTGACAGCAAGGC
>ONQU01000003.1 GCA_900320035.1 uncultured Rhodospirillaceae bacterium
TTTGAATTAGCTTATAACGGCGTTTATGAAATTAGTTTAATCAGCGATAATCCGCAATTACAGCAAAAGTTTATCTTGGCCCAAAATGAGCAAAAAGAAATTGTTATGCCGGGCGCGCCAAAACCAAAAAAACGTACACCTTATGGCTCTATGGATGGTCTTTATCAAAAAGAACGCCATGTTGTTATGGTTGAATCTGGCGATACATTCATAGGTATATTAAATAATTTAGGCCTAGACAGCAAAAATGCTACCGATGCCTATAATGTGTTGCGCAAAGTATATGATACGCACAAGTTAAGAGTAGGGCAATATTTTGTTTTAACCGGTGTCTTTAATGTTCAATCGCACGATCTGGAAACGCTTGATACGTTAGTGATTGAGCCGGAGCGCGGAACTCGTTATATTTTACATACCGATGAGTATGATAAATATGCGGTGAAGGTAGAGCAGGAAAAATTTGCTCGTGACACTAAAGTCGTCAAAGGCGTGATTAACGGTACCGTGGCTAATTCTTTAGCTAATGCCGGTGTTCCAAGTCGGTTCCGTGGTGAAATTATCAATAATTTCGGGCACATGCTTAATTTTAGTCGCGACCTTAAAAAAGGCGATTCATTTGAAATTAAATATGAAGTCAGTAAGGATTCTTATGGCGATATCGTCAAAGTTGGCAATGTACTCTACGCATCTTTCAAAAATGCTCATCGTACCTACAAATTATATCGTTATAAAAATGAGTATTATAGTGACAAAGGTGAAACCAAGAAAACCGGTTTGGATAAAAAGCCTTTAGCGGCGCGAAATGCACGGATTTCATCATTGTTTGGTTATCGTCGCCACCCAATTTTGAAAACTCAGAAATTTCATAGTGGTGTTGATTATGCGGCACCGCGCGGAACGGCCGTCTATGCCAGCGGTAACGGTAAAATAGAAATGGCGCGTTATGTGAACGGATATGGTAATTTTATCAAGATTCGCCATAATTCGGAATATGAAACAGGATATGGGCATTTGCAACGTTTTGCCTCCGGAATTAGGCCTGGGGTAAACGTGCGTAAGGGACAAATTATCGCTTACGTTGGTAACACCGGGCGTTCAACCGGACCACATCTGCATTTTGAAATTATCCGCCACGGACAACGTATTAATCCGCTCAAAGCGGCGGTGGCAACCGGAAATGATTTGACCGGCAACCAATTGGCAGATTTTAAGCGTACAATGCGACAAATTGATGGCTTAAAAGAAACAATTGCACGTACTAAACCGCAGTCGATACAACAGGTAGCCCAAAAAGAGCCGGCATCTTTGAAAATGACGATTGCGCAAACGCCGCAACTGATTCAAGAAGCGCAGAAAAACTTACCGGAACCTTTGCAGCTGTTTCCGGTAGGAAAGGAATTGCTTGCCATAACCGCGGATTCGTTTTCTTCTCTTGAAGAAGATGCTGATAACCAAGTACAGCCAGCGGTTTTAGAAAAGGCTGAACCGGCGGCGCAAGAAGAAAAAGTCGTCCAAGAAGAACAAACAGAGCCAAAAGAACAGGTGGTTCAGGAAGAACAAGTAAGAAATTTGGCACAAGCAGAAACAGCTGAACTGCCGGTAGATACCACGTTAAAGGAAGAAGAATCTACGCCGGTTAATTATAAAGGTAAATTAATTTATCCGGCAAGAATTTCTGCCGTTAAGGCGCGTGATACCTATTTTGTCGCAAAATTAAAAGCCAATCACAAATTTGTAAAACCTGGGCCGAAACGTCCGGCACGCGCCGGTCGGCAAGCACGCCGCTGATAAGTTTTATCCGATGTTTGCAATTTCTAGCAACTCAGAGCATTTTTAGCAATACCGGCCAGTGATGTTTCTTTATAGTCTTGATTAAGGCTTAATCCGGTTTCGTACATGGTTTTAATAATGCTGTCTAAACTAACAATATGGCTACCGCTGCCTTGCATAGCCAAGCGCGCGGCATTCACAGCCTTAATTGCGCCCATGGCGTTGCGCTCAATGCACGGAACTTGCACTAAACCGCAAATCGGGTCACAAGTTAAACCTAAATTATGTTCCATGGCAATTTCTGCCGCATTTTCAATTTGTTTATTATTGCCACCAAGCGCTGCCACCAAACCGCCGGCCGCCATTGAGCAAGCCACGCCGATTTCGCCTTGACAACCGACTTCGGCACCGGAAATTGAGGCGTTGGTGCGATATAAGCTACAAATAGCTGATGCAGTGGCTAAAAAGGTGATAGCGGCATTTTTGCGCTCGGCAATATTATAAAATTTGCCGTATCTCTCCATATAGCGCATAACCGCCGGAATGACGCCGGCCGATCCCATCGTCGGTGCCGTAACGATTCGACCACCACCGGCATTTTCTTCGGCTACGGCAAAAGCCCATATATTTATCCAGTCAATTGCCGTTAAAGAATCGGTATTATTATTAGCAAATTTAGACGTAAGGCGCTCATACATTTCTTTAGCGTGGCGTTTTACTTTCAAGCCGCCCGGTAAATAGCCGTCTTTTTGTAACCCGATATCAATGCTTTGCTGCATCATTTGATGGAGATGTAAAATATTTTGTGAAACCGAAAAATGATGAGGTTGCAGAGTCTTTTCATTTTGCAAAACCAACTCGGCAATTGTCATCTTGTTTTGCGCACAGAGTTGCATCAATTCCTTACAGCTATCAAATTGATAAGGCACATCATAAGGTTGGCGATCAATACGCCGGCAGATTTCATCTTGGCGAGCAATGGTACCGCCACCAACCGAAAAATAAGTTTCTTCGAGCACAACACGGCCTTCTTTATCATAAGCGCAGAATGTCATGCCGTTGGAATGTTCCGGCAGTGTAATTTTCTTTTCTAATTCAATATCTTGGGCAATAGAAAAATTGATATGGTGTTGTTCGAGTATATTTAGTTGATGATTGTGCTCAAGGGGTGCCAAATAATCCAAATTTGGATTCATTTCTGCGGCATTTAACCCCATAAATCCGTAAATAATGGCATTCAATGTGCCGTGTCCGATGCCGGTGAGCGCCAATGAGCCATAAAGTTTGGTGTGCAAAGAAGCAACTTTCAAAAGTAGGTTTTGCTCGCGCAAATTTTCCACAAACCGCCGTGCCGCCTTCATCGGTCCGACCGTATGAGAACTTGACGGACCAATACCGACGGCGAAAATTTCAAACAAACTGAAATACATTTTTCTATCCTTTAGGCTAAAAATTCTTTAATCGCTTTACGTACAATTTTCAATAATTTGGGCGTTGCATGCCCGGCTTCCGGTGCAATAATCAATTTAGACAGCGGTAAAGCCTGATGTAAGTCCCACGCCTGTTTTACCGGACAGCAAAAATCCATGCGATTATGCACGATCAATGTTGGAATCTGTTTGATTTTACCAATCTGCGCCAAAATTTGATTTTCCCCTAAAAAATATTGATTTTTATCGTAATAATAAGCAATACGGGCAGCATTTAAGGCCTTTTCATTCAATTCTGACGGCGTGTAAAATTGCGGTGCCAATTGTCCCAGCATAAATTCATAGCTACCAAAATAGGTGAGGGCTTTCAGATTATCCGTTTCCTTTTTCGAAAACAGTAGTTTTTCATACGATGCAAAAATATCTCGACGATAGGCCTGAGCCCGCATTTGCGCCCACAAATCCGGATAAAAACGTTCGCTGTCACGCTTAACCCACATATAATCACATTCGCGCGCTAAAAACACCGATGAAACAATAATTTTTTGCACCAGTTTAGGAAATTTCTCTGCAAACAACAAAGCGAGCGTTGAGCCCCATGACACGCCATGTACAATGATTGGTTGCTGAATGTTCAGTTTTTGCAAAATAGCAACGGCATCATCAAGTGTGGCCTCGGTGTTATTATTGTGCCATACATTTTGGGCGGTTGATTGGCCACAGCCGCGTTGATCAAACTGGATAAAATTAAATTGCTGCTTGGCAAAGAGTTTGGCATATTTTGGGCGTGATGAGCCACCCGGTCCACCGTGAAAAGACAGCACCGGCATGCCATTTGGATTACCAAAAGCCCGATAGTATACTTGATGCCCGTCGGCAGTTTGCAAAAAGTCTTCCAAATAAGGTTTCGGCTCGCGCTTAAATATATTCCAAAACATTTTTCAACTCCCTCAAATTTGCTATATTGTAAAAGATATATTTTTTTATGCAACATATATTTTTACGTAATTTTTTTGCGACAATGGCGTATCATTTTCATCGTTCTGCCGCAAGATTCGCGACGTATAATTTTTTTGCAGAAGTCTGTTAATAATTATTAACAAGTTCTTTTCATTTGCATTATTTTATTTCAAAATACAACTATCTGGAAAATTTTTTGTGAAAGGCGGGACATTATGCGGGTTTTATTGGTTGAAGATGATTATGCTGTATCGCAAAGCATAGAGACAATGCTCAAAAAAGAAGGTATGGTGGTTGATTCCAGCGAGTATGGTGAAGAAGGATTAGATATTGCTAAGTTCTATGACTATGACATCATTATCTTAGATTTAATGTTGCCGGATATGAACGGTTATGAAGTGTTAAAAAGTTTGCGTAATGCTAAGGTTAACACGCCGGTTCTTATTCTTTCCGGTTTATCAGAGCCTGATAAAAAAGTTAAAGGCTTGGGGTATGGTGCTGATGACTATTTGACCAAACCATTTGATCGTGCTGAGTTGCTGGCGCGCATCCAGGCAGTGGTTCGTCGTTCCAAAGGGCATGCAAACTCTGTTATCAAAACCGGTGATGTGGAAATTGACTTAGATACCCAAACCGTAACGGTTAAAGGTAAAGTTTTGCACCTAACCGGAAAAGAATATGGTATCATGGAATTGTTGTCTTTGCGCAAAGGAGCAACCTTGAATAAAGACCAATTTTTGAACCATCTTTATGGTGGTATCGATGAACCTGAACTTAAGATTATTGACGTATTTATTTGTAAATTGCGTAAAAAATTGGAAAAAGCATCGGGCGGCAAAAATTACATTGAAACCGTCTGGGGGCGTGGCTACGTATTACGCGATCCTGATGAAAAGAAATAGGATAAACGGAGAAACAAACAATGTGTAATAACCAATATGGCCGCTCAATGATTGAAATGTTGGGCGTGTTGTCGATTATCGGGATATTATCGGTTGGCGGTCTGGCCGGCTTTTCGGAAGTAATAACGAGACATCGCGTGAATAAAACCGTTGAACAAGTTATTACCATGGCCTCTAATCTGTCACAAATTGGCGAACAATCGGGCTCGTATGAGGGGTTAAGTAATGATGTGGCTATCAGAATGAAAGCCATTTCCGGTGGTGTTTCCGTTTCCGGCAGTACGCTGACGAATATTTTTGGCGGCGACATTACAATTGAGCCTTCCGGTTTGTTGGCTACTACCGATACGGAAGCGTTTGCAATGACATACACCGGTTTATCATCTGATGTATGCATACGTTTGGCCACGCAAAAATGGCAAAGTGGGCAGAGTGGTTCGTTGCTGGGGGTTGGTTTTGCGGCATCGGAAGATGATGCGGCGAGTCTTAAAACCAGCATTATCTTAAATTGCGCAGGTGTCGGTTGCGCTAAAAGTTTACCGATATCAATTACCGATGCTATTTCTTTATGCAATTGCTCCGGCGATGATTGCGTAATGGTTGTTAAGTACTACTAATCTCTGATACTTTTTTAGAGGGGGAAAATGCCGAATGTTTCACGTGAAACATTCGGCGTTTTAAATTGTAAAAACAATGGATTAGATACGATCTTAAAATTTTGTTTTTCTTATATATAAGTAAGAAAAACATTACAAATGATTTTCCTGTTTGATTTTTTCCACTTCGGCTCGAGCTAAAGCATCACAACGCTCATTTTCAGCATGTCCGGCATGACCTTTCACCCATATCCAGCGAATTTCGTGTTGCTGCGTCAGTTCATCTAATCGTTGCCAAAGGTCAATGTTTTTGACGCCTTTGCTTTTGTTAGCGGTTTTCCAACCGTTTTTTTTCCATTTAGGCAACCATTCGGTAATACCGCACATGACGTATTTACTGTCGGTATAGAGCGAAATATTGCAGTTTTTTTTAAGGGCATTCAAAGCGGTGATAACCGCGGTTAATTCCATCCGATTATTGGTGGTATTTTCTTCGCCGCCGGAAAGTTCTTTTTCTATTGTTTTATAACGCAAAATTGCGCCCCAACCGCCAACTCCGGGATTTCCCGAACAGGCACCGTCTGTAAATATTTCCACCCGTGCCGTCATTCCATTTCCTTTACAAATTCGATGAAAAATTCGTTGACCAACATTTCGGTATTATCATTGGCGCGCAAAGCCTTGGCGACAAAGGAACGCAGGCTGTTTTTACCGGCCTCAATGCGAAAAGACTTTGGCATGGCACTGTCGGCACCGATGACACCGTTGAGCAGAAAGTCATCTTCCACAAATTCTGACAGCATAATTTCCACCCGGGTAAATTTCAGCATACCGCGCGGCGGTAAGCGTAAATCCGGCTTGGTGATTAAATTCAAATGCCCTTCGATGTTTTGCAGACCGAACATTTGATTGTAATCGGTAAAACGCACGCGGTTATATTCACCGCCGGCACTTTCGGTGGTGCAGGTTAAATATAGTTCACGAGCAATCACATTACTGTTGTTTTCACAGATAACATCAAAGGCAATTTTAACATACCTCTGCGGAGGTATATCAATGGTTTTCGGATACAAAATATCTTCATCGGCATATTCTTGCAATTCCAATGAGCGTTTATCTAAATGGAGCGCTACATTCGGTTGCGGCCGGCGACCGAACATGCCGGCAATCACGGCATATGGCGCCGGTACATTATTGGAGCCGGAGCGAATAAAAATATGGTTACCCATCGTAGTCATCAGCGGCGCTACTTCCGAGCGCGGAATATAGGTGGCTAAATAGCCGTTACCATTTTTATCACAACTGATAATATGATTGCGTACTTTATTGTGACTGGGAATGGTACAACCGGAAATGGCATTTTCTACCCAACTCATAAAACGATGCACATTTTCTACTTTAATTTTGGCTTGTGCCACATCGCCGATATCGGCATCACGCGAGCATTCAACGCCCCAAATAATGACGCCACCCTCGGAATTACCGAAACCGGAAATGCATTTGGCTAAATTGCGGCGATCATCATTACACAAAGCCCAGCCGTGTTTGCCGGTAGAATCGGCACGCTTAAAGTCCATAAACAGCTCCTCGGTCTGCCGGTTACGGATAAATTCATCAAGCGCATCTTCGCCGAAGTAGATGAGTTTTTGAAAAATATCTTCTGCCCGTGACATAGCCACTCCTTTAGTTATATTGTTAGTTACATGATAAATTATTTATGGTAAAAATACAATTAAATTTTTAGAAGCAAAATACTCACGATTAAAAAATATTACAATAATGTTAAAAATAGGCCGGATTGTCATATAATGCTTGCATTATGGTAAATGTTATGGTAAAGTATAAAA
>ONQU01000121.1 GCA_900320035.1 uncultured Rhodospirillaceae bacterium
ACCTCTGGCGAGAATGCCATAGCTATCATCGGCCGAATAAACATTGATTGTGCCGCTGTTGGCCAGTGTTCCGGTGGCATCAGCAGTTGAGACCATGGCATAACTGTTGTTAACATCAATTTCTACTGCTGTTTCACTTGCTTCCTGTCCGACATTAATTGTGCCGCTGTTGGTTACATTGGCACTACCGGATGCTTCCAGACCATAGCTGTTGTCATTGCGAATGTTTAATGTCGCATTATTGTTAACCGAACCGCCGCCGGCATAAATTGCGGCACTGTTCGCATTATGCAAATTGATGGTTCCGTTATTTTCAATTGTTGCCTCACCGGTAGAATAAATGGCATAGCCGCGTTCGCTTGCCGTTGCATCGTTATAAAGATTTATGATGCCGTTGGTTGCGTTCGTAATGGTTGCAGTTCCGTCGGTATAAATGGCATAGCTGTTTTTCACCGGCGTTGTTGCTTGTCCAACATTGATTGTGCCGCTGTTAGTCAATTTAGCCGTCACAGGTGTGTCAACACCGGCATACATACCATAAGCATTGTTGTTATAAAGGTTAATGATGCCTTGATTATCAGCCTTGGCGTTACCTTCAAGCCAGATTGCACCGCCTTGATTTGAAGCAGCATCGTTTTGGGTATAAACATCAATTGTTCCTTTATTGGTTATAACAGATGTTGAATTGGTATTGGAAAAAATACCATAACCGGTGCTGATTTGTTTGTCATTAGAGCCGATTTGAATATTTGCACCGCTGTCATTCAAAACTTCTTGAGAATTACCGCCCAAATAAATAGCAGCACTTTCATCCCCGTTCATTTGAATTACACCGCGGTTATGTACCTTTGATGCGCTGGAAGCATACATACCAAGTGAATGTTTATAATCTACCGTGATTTCCGCACCACTTGCATTGATAACACTTGAGCCTTTTTCCGAAGCACTGGCCATTGCTGCCGCATATTCGGAATTGGTTACAATGGTGCCATAATTGACAATTTGCGCTTTTTCATCAGTTGTAGAACTTAAGAACATACCGATAGCATTGGTCATATTTGTACTGCCGGTTTTGTTTTTGAGTGTAATTGTGCCGTAATTCAAGCCCTGTCCTTCAGCGGTGTTAACCTGCATGGCCGCTACAAATGAAGCATTTTCAATGTTAATGGCGGCGGTGCTTCCCATTTCGTCACCGTTATAAATCTGTTCGGTGGTTGAACTGGTACTGTTGGCTGCTGTATCTAACACGCCAATACCAATTGTCGGCACATAATTTGTAAACGGTTCTGAACCGTCGGTAGGGGCCGTTGTTGCCGTATAATCTGTTGTGCTTTCCGGATTATTGTCATAATAAGGTCGCGCATTATAGTTGATTGTGCCTTTATTGATGGCGTTAGAATAAGCACCGGCAAAAATTTTGGTGCTACGCGCATTGTCATAGACATTGATTGTGCCGTCGTTTACCATTTCCGTTCCGCCACCAAAGTCATTTTGCATGGCTACCGATGAATATGAATAAATATTTATGGTGTTGGTGTTAACTAACTTGGCATACGGTGTTACCGTGCCGGCGGCATACATGGCTATATTATTTTTATATTTTGTGTTGGTTGGAATACCTAGAGTAATATTGCCTGAATTTGCCAACGTTCCGCTGTTGAAAGTTGCCATACCGTAGCTGTTACTGGCGGTAATATTGATATTGCTGCCATTGGTCAAACTTGGTTGTGGCCGCGTATATAAACTGGAAACTTGTCCGCTTCCTTCTACCGAAAGCATACCATAGTTAATACGATTATTAGTTTCCGGTGTGGTAATTGCGATACTGCCGCTGTTGGTAATTGTGCCGCCGTGTACGGCTTGCATACCGGCTGAAACATTAACTCCTTCACTGGTGCCGTTATCATCTAAATTTATGGTAATTGTGCCGTTATTGTTTGCACTACCATTAGCATCGGCACGCATACCGACAATGCCACCCAAACCGTCGCGTAAGTCAGTTTCTGCCGAGGTTGTGTATGATCCTGCATAACGCAACAGAATATCACCATTATTAACCAAATTCACTTTTTCGGCGCGATTGATATTTTTTGAGCCGTTTAAAAATCCATAGTCCAAATAACTACCCATGCCGACCAGTTCTACAGCCACATTTGAAGCGCTACCGGTTCCGGCATTTAGAGAAATTGATCCCGCATTTGTAATGTTTATGGTGTCTTGATTCAGATTCTGTCCGGTATTGATAATCATCGCTTCCATACCAATTAATGAACCGATGATTGCGGTGGTCGAATCGGCTAAAGTGGCCGTTCCTAAAATATCACCATTGTTAATAATGGTTGACTTGGTATCAGCATACATACCAATTACTGTTTCTTTGCTATTTTTACCGGCAAAGAAAATATCGATACCGTTACCGACAGCAGACTTTCCATAATTTACTGCCGTTGAGCCTTCACTGGCAACCATAGCGATTGATGCGTTCTGTACTTGTTTTAAATTGATATATCCGTAGTTTTCAACCAAACTGTTTTTTAGAGCATCCATGCCAATTGTGCCATTGCCGATTTCCATAACCGTGCCGGCCGTGTTGACATAGCTGCCATTGTTGTAGGCTTTTAAAACCACATCCAAGTAGTCGGAATTTTGTAAAACATTATTGTTAAAAAATACGGAATAAATGTTTTGTTTGCCGTTGGAATGTTCTTGATAAGTTGTATTCTGCATGGCTGCTGCTGTGGCATTTTTATCAACCGTACCATTTTGAGCGGCTGTTGCACCCAAGCTGTTGTAATCTTCTTGAGGATCTGGTGTCTTTGACGAACTGCTACCGCCGCCGCCACCGCCGCCACCGAGGGCAATAGCCGCGACGATACCGCCGACCAATAATGCTCCGCCAGTCCACCAAACCCATGGCGAAACTTTGTATTCTTCTTTACCTAAGGCACTATATGCTTCACGCGAATTAGCTGTCATCGGTACCGCATTTGAGTTACGCACAAATTCATTATAATTATCAATATATTGTGTACATGGATGGTGCGGATTGGCTCCGGCGGCTCGAAATGCATTATATGCTCTGATATCGCGGCGTTCGGCAGCGACACACAAGCCGGTGTAGCCATTACTGTTTGTCGCATCAATATTTAACCCACGATACATGGAAGCACGTAGGCCTTCAACTTCACCGTTGTGCGCCATAGCATACATGCGATTAAACGACTCTGGCGGTAAACCCCAAGCTTTAGCATTTTGCGGTATTGAAGCCAATATAAACGAATATATTGTTACACCGCATACAGTTTTAATAAATAGCGAATTTTTAAGCATAGTAAACCTTTCAGACACATTCACTCGGCTGTATCCTATAAGGAAAGGTTTAAATTTTGGTAAAAAACTAAAAAGAAACGGCGCCGCAGCGCCGCTATACTCGCCATATTGATAAAAAACTATTTATGCGCTTCAATCCAAGATAACAGAGTTGATTCGGTATTTAAACCAACCTTGGTATCTACTTGTTTGCCATCTTTAAACAAAAATAATGTCGGAATACTGCGAATGCCAAATTGGCTTGCTACTTGCGGTGAGTCATCGACATTCATTTTATAAACTTTGACATCGCTGAGCTGGCTATCAATTGATTCTAAAATAGGACCAAGTTGACGGCAAGGACCGCACCATTCGGCCCAAAAATCTACTAAAACAAGACCCTTAGAATTTAAAACATTTTCTGAAAATTGGCTGTCTGTTAACGGCTGCGTCATTTTTTTCTCCTTTTAAAATATGTTAAGCCTGTAGGCAATATATGTTATTTTTTTGTAATATTAAAGGTTCTGAAGCAAAATACAATACTTTTTTATAGATATATTATTATTAAAATTTGGTAAGATTTTGCATTTGGTAAAATTGAGCGTATGCACCTTGCGTTTGCAGCAATTTATCGTGCGTTCCTTCTTCTATAATTTTACCATTATCCATAACCACCAGACGGTCCATTTCTTTTAAGGTAGACAGCCGGTGGGCAATGGCAATAACGGTTTTGCCCTGCATCAGTTTTTTGAGCGATTTTTGAATGTATTGCTCACTTTCGCTATCAAGCGCCGATGTGGCTTCATCTAAGATTAGAATTGGTGCATTTTTCAAAATAGCGCGGGCAATGGCAATGCGCTGGCGTTCACCGCCGGAAAGCATAACACCGCGCTCGCCGACTTTACTTTGATATCCGTGCGGAAGTTTGAGGATAAACTCGTCGGCATATGCCATTTTTGCAGCCTTTATCACTTCTTCGTCAGTGGCTTTGACATTGCCGTAGCGTATGTTTTCCATAATGGTGCGGTTAAACAAAGCTGTATCTTGCGGAATAACGGCAATATGCGCGCGCAAACTTTCTTGTCGGACTTGTGCGATATCTTGGCCGCCCACGGTAATTTTGCCGCTTTGCAAGTCATAATAGCGCACCAAAAGTTTTATTAAGGTAGATTTTCCGCTGCCGGAATGGCCGACCAAACCGACTTTTTCGCCTGATTTTATTTTAAGCGTGAATTTATTGAACAAATTTTCTTTATGATTATAGTGATAAGTAATATTATCAAACACAATGGTTTTGCCGCGCATTTTCAGCGGTTTGGCATTTTCACAATCTATAACGGTGCACGGCGTATATATCATCTCCAAGCCGTCTTTAACTTGGCCGTAAGCGCGTGAAAATTCGCCGGCCAGCCAGCCGAAGCCATACATATCGTGCACCATACGGCTGATGAGTGTGAAGCAGAGCAATACGCCCTCTAAAGGCAAATTAAATTTGAACCAAAAATAAAAAATTAAGCCAATATAGATTATGCGCATAAAATCAAAACAACTGTTACCAATCCAGTTATAAACCGAATCTTGGCGATTTTCTACCTGTTCGGCGCGCACGGCTTGGCTAAGACTTCGATAAAAAAGATGCTTTTCATAAAAATAGTTCGCAAAACTTTTCAATAAATCACTATTTGTAACCGTATCAATAAAAATTCCTTCGGTTTCGGTCATCAGGCGCGCACGATTATAAGCATATTTGCCGACTCGGTAACGAATAAAACACGCCAATACAATAAAAATGATATTCATCACGGCGAAAATTAAACCGAGCAAAATATTAACATACATAATAAACACAATGCTTACCGCAACACCAATAAGCGGATTAACCAGTGCAAAGGCTGTCATACGGCAAATTTGCGCCGTGCCGCTGACCACATTTTTAACTTTAGCGGCAATTTTACCGGACATTTCTTCTTGAAAAAAAGAAATGGAATGATGGTGAACTGTTTTGAATAAATCCTTAAAAATAAGGCTGTTAAAATAAGGCAAAAATTTTGCTTGGGCAACGCGCACAACTAAATCAAGCAGGCTGTCAACAGCAATTAGCGCCATATAAATTGCTAAAGCTATAATGATGTGCCGCAAAATACCGGAATCTTTAAGATAGTCCGGCAGCAAGCCTAAGGCACGCGCCATATAAAACGATTCAAAGCGCAAAATGACCGCGTGGCCGATAACCGAAAGCATAATAATGGTTGCCAGCATTTTGGTTTTGCGCAAATATTTGAAAATAAAGGCAAAGACGTTCACTTTTATAAAATCTCCCGATGGCGTTTTTTCAGATGTGTCAGTTTATCGCTGACAACACCCGTATCATGTCCGGCGTATGCCAGACGGCTATACATCTTTTCAATTTCCCGCTCTAAAAAAGCTGTTTCAACACTTGCAACCAATGCTTGTTTTTGTTCGTTGGTGCCATTTTTTTCTATGTGTTTAACTTCAGCAAAACAATCTTCAACATCTTTTCCATAAACATTTTTTTGCTTAATATAATAAGGTAGTTTATAAATTAGTAATCGAGCATTGGTATAATGTTCTTTACTATTTGAACACTTATAGCAGGTCATTTTTAAGAGCCGAAAGGCAATTTCAAGTTCTTCAGCATCATCAACCACAATAAAAGGCACCGGATCGGCAAATCCTTCGTGTACCATCAATTTTAAAAATTCTAACAAATGGTGAAAATAACCGTTGATGTTGTAAAGAATAAAAGGCTTCATCGGTAAAAGACCATCTTGCATGGCTACACAATCATAAGCTAATTCATCCAAGGTGCCGACACCGCCGGGAGCAAAAACCACGTAATCGGCATTTAAGAGTTTCTGTTTGCGTTCTTCTAATGTACGCGCCACAACAACTTCCATTTTAGCAATTAATGTGTCATCACTCGGATACAGTTTGTAATATTCGGCAGTAGTAATTCCCTGAATAGGTAAGTTCCCTCTTTTTTCTTTGGCGTTCCAACTATCAAGCACACCGCGTGCCACGGCGCCCATAATACCGCTGTTAGAAAGACCAAAATCGAGACGGAAATCCATTTTAACGATTTTTTGCCCTAAACGGTACGCTTCAGCAACATATTGTTCGTCATTACCGGCACGTGAACCGCCGGCTACAAAGACACGAATACCGGCCTTGCTGTTTTCGGCTTTAAACAGTTCTATGGCTTGATCTTCATCCTTTGTTGTCTTTGCACTTGTTTTTACTAAATGCCGAGGCATCATTTCGTCCGAGCGATCATGTTTCATGGCTATAACTCCTCTATATCTCCTTTAGCCTGATTGGCATAAAATTCGGCTACATATTGTTCTAATGTATCACTTTTTATGGCGTTGCGCAAGCCCCGCATTAAGCGTTGATAATAGCTTATATTGTGCCAGGTTAAAAGCATAACACCTAAAATTTCGTTACATTTATGTAAGTGATGAAGATAGGCGCGTGAATAGTTGCGACAGAGCGGGCAATCACAATCTTCTTCGAGTGGGCGAGGATCTTCACGATGGCGTGCGTTACGTACGTTAATCGGACCATATTTGGTAAAAGCTTGTGCGGTACGTCCGGAGCGAGTCGGCATGACGCAATCAAACATATCAACACCGCGCAAAACGGCGCCGACAATATCATCCGGACGACCAACTCCCATTAAGTAGCGTGGCTTATCTTCCGGCAACATACCCGGCGCATAGTCCAAAACTTCAAACATCTTTTCTTGCCCCTCACCGATAGCAAGACCGCCGATAGCATAACCGTCAAAGCCGATATTTTTCAGCGCTTCGGCTGATTCGGCGCGTAAGTCTTGAAAGACATTACCCTGTTGAATACCGAAGATACCATAACCTTCACGGTCAACAAAAGCTTCTTTACTGCGTTTGGCCCAACGCATGGACATACGCATGGATTTGGCGCAAATATCATAAGTTGAAGGGTAAGGTGTGCATTCATCAAAGCACATAGTAATGTTCGAATCGAGTTTGTGCTGAATTTTCATCGACTCTTCCGGCGAAAGAAAGAACTTTGTGCCGTCAACATGCGAGCGAAAAGTAACACCTTCTTCGCTGATTTTGCGCAAACCGCTTAGACTCATCACCTGAAAACCGCCGGAATCGGTAAGAATCGGTTTATCCCAGTGCATAAATTGATGTAAGCCGCCCATTTTTGCAACCAAGTCGGCGCCCGGACGTAACATAAGGTGGTAAGTATTGCCGAGTAAGATTTCGGCTCCCGTAGCTGCGACACTCTCCGGTAACATAGCTTTGACCGTGGCACAAGTGCCGACCGGCATAAACGCCGGTGTATTTACCACACCATGTTTGGTGATTAGTCTGCCTAAACGGCTTTTACCGATTTTTTTATCTATTGCAAATTGTAAACTCATATTTTTTCCTTTTTTTGATTATTCGTCTTTATAAACTTTACTGCCGGGTGGTACCGGTTTACCAATACCTTTTTGGAGCAATTTAGAGGATATAAAACCCATTTCACCTTTATCTAACACAACTTTATACCATTTTTTATCCGGTGTGTAGCCGAATAAGCGCACGGTTTGATTGGCTTGACCATAGGCCATAGGCTGATAACGTTCATCGGGACCATGGTAAATCAGACAATCTTCCGTAATATGATATAAATATTCACGGCTGTGTATGTCACTGCTTACTTTCATCACATGCGAATCGACCATATCGTAAGCCATTACTTGTCCATTATCCATTTCTATAACAGAGAAATAGCCCTGTGGCAGGTAATCTTTAGTAATTTTAGAGCCAATCGCAAAGAGAATAATTAAAAGCAGAATAAAAGGCAATAATGCTTGACGCCATTTCAGTTCACGTGCTTGCCAACGCGGTAATTTAACGGTATGAGAGGGACTAAAGTTAAGCTCTCGGATATAAAGTGTGAGAAGGGTTTGAGCACGCGTGTAGTGTAATTTTTCCGCTAAAAGATAGGCTTGATTAGCATAAATCCATGCCATTTCAATATTATTTTCCTGTTCGTAAGCAAGGGTATTATGGAGTAAAAGCTGCAAATTATCAAGGTCTTCGGCTTTAGCAGCGCGAAGGTTATATTGAATGGCGGCAATATTTTTTAAAAATGCGTCAGGTGCCCACCATCCGCCTAACCAATTAGCGCGTGCTGTGCTTCCTACCAAGGACATGGCTTCACGGAAAGTGCAAATATCTTTTGTTTCAATAATTTGCGATTTTTTGAAGTTTGGTTTAACGCGCCTTTGTTTTAAAACGCGCAAAGCTTTATCTTCCTTACCGGCTTGATTTTTATATATTTTTAAAGAACCGAGAGAGGGAAAATTTTGCTTGTTATAAACCAAGGAAAGTAAATCATACTGCCGACGCAATTTTTCATCTTTTAAAATGTCGTAAGCAACGGAAACCTTTTGAAACATTTCCAATGCTTTTGTATCTTCATTATGGTCAGGGTGCCAAAATTTAGCGCGCGTATAATATTGGCGCTTAATTGTTGCCGCATCGGCGTCATAAGCTGTTTCAAGGACCTTATAATATTCTAAAGGATCAAAGTCCATGGTGTTTCTCCTGTTCTAAAATTTTGCCGGCAATATTAACAACATCTTCTGAAGCTTCAGCATTAGGATAGCGGTTAAGTAATAAAGCGCCATTGCGGATGGCATCACGTATTCGTGTGTCACGACGAATGACTCCCATAAGCGGCGGTGTTTTTTTCACATATTGTTCGCAAGCTCGCCGTAGGGAATTATAGGTACGTAAACCGGCTTCGTATGAATTAGCATAGTTAACAATAATTTGGAGCTCAGCGTAATTATCACGAATATCATTGCTTTGTAAAAAATTATAAGTGGATACTAAATTAGAAAGATCATCTGTACAAATTAACAGCAAATTTATCTCGTGAGGCATAAGATGCTTAATGATTTTTTCGGTTGCCGGCAAATCGATGATAACGTATTGATAATTTTGTGCTAATGCCATTAAATCTTCACGTAAAAGGTGTAGTTGTCCGATGGGGACATCTTCCAGCAGGTTACTGCCGGAAGGGGCACTTAATATGTGAAATTTATGTTTGTTAAGAGGGGTTAATGCCTGATTGATTGTCAGGTGACCATCTAATACTTCGCCGAGTGTGTTATGATCATCAAGGCCGAGTTGAAAATTTAAATTTAATAAGCCCCCCGCTGCGTCAAAAAGTAAGACGCTGCGATGTTGTTGGTTAAGAGCATGGGCTAATGTTGTTGCCAACCAAGTCTTTCCAACACTGCCGGCTCCGGAAGTTATGGCAATGAAGTTATGTTTGCGTTGTAAAAATAAGTTTTTATCTATATTTATCATCTTGAGCTTTTGAAATTTATTTTATAATATGATACAAGACTATCGTTTTTATGCAAAGAATTAAAATCTTTTTAACACAATTTATTTACAATGCGGTGTAGAGGTGTGTGGAAAATGAGTAAAAAGGGCTTATTTTGGGTATTTTTGGTGGCATTACTGGTTAATGTCGCGACGATTGCGCTTGCCCAACATAATTCTATGGTGCAACGCATTGACTACCTAAGTGATACTCTTCTGATCGTTGGGCGCAATAATTTTCCGCCGTTTTCAGATTACAAAGTAAGCCACGGTAAAGTTTTTTTGCAAAGCGTCTTTTTGAAACCGTTGCAAAAGGCTATGAAGAATCATCCGGCAAAATTAAAATCTCCGGTCTTTAATTATAATCAACATCCTGATTTGGATAGTTTAGCTTTTCAAGCGCAATTTGGAGAATATAACTTATTTATCGGTGCTTATGCCGATACGAAAGAATATAAAGGTTTAGATTTAATTTATCCGGCGGTTGTTTCTAATCCGATACATATTATTACATTGCCGGAAAATGCCGCTAGAATTAGTGATAAAGCGGCGCTTACCAAGTTTCGCGGTTTGGTGGTTGATACGGAAATATATAATAATTTCAGCAAACGTAAAATTAAAGAGTTAAATGCAGAACATGTGGCAACGCCACTTGAAGCTTATGAAAAGTTATTTACCAAGCAAGTGGATTATATTATCGGCGGTTTATATTATCATCGTATTATGTCCAGCCAATATGGTTTAGATCCTTTTTTGAGTTATTCTAAAAAGCCGCTGTTTAAAATTCCGGTATTTGTTGCTATGTCTAAAACGACACCGAAATTTTCGCTTTATCAAAAGGCTTTTCAGGAAGCTTTTGCTGATCCGGCATTCGGTAATGAAGTAAAAAAGGAAATTTTGCAGATGGTTGAAGATGTATTGGCGCAAAATCGGGGAATTGTTCCGCCGGCATTTGCTCAAGCGGCTGAGCCGGCCGAAAATAAAACAATAGATGAAGAAGTTGAAAAGCAACCGCTTGGCCATATTATTGAGCAGAAGGTTGAAGAAAAAACATTTGATGAAGTATTAGAGGGAATATAGGAGGAAATATGGTTCTTTTGGTGCATAACAGTGTTTTACCGCAATGTCGTAAAATCCGGATTTTAATGTCGGAAAAAAAGATGCTGTTCGTTTTAAAAGAAGAAAATCCATGGCATCTTTCTGCCGATATTATGAAAATAAATCCGGCCGGTGAACTGCCGATTTTTATCTATGATGGTAATATTATTGCCGGAAATTATGCAATTACCGAGTTTTTGGAAGAAACATATACACAGAATCGGCTTATTCAAGGAAACAATAAAGAACGGGCGGAAATTCGTCGTTTGGTAGATTGGTTTGATAATAAATTTTACCGCGATGTTTATCAATACATCGGTGGAGAAAAAATATATAAACGCTTTGCTTTAAAACAATCACCGGACAATAGGCGTATTAAAGTTGGTATCAATAATTTGCGTTTTCATTTGGAGTATATTGATTGGTTGGTTGAGCGCAATAATTATTTGGCGAGCAGTGAGCTTACAATGGCGGATATTAGCGCGGCAGCGCAGCTTTCCGTTATAGATTATTTAGGTGATGTGCCGTGGGAAGATTATAATAATGCCAAGTTGTGGTATTCAAAAATAAAATCACGGCCGAGTTTTAAGGAGATTCTTAATGATCGTATCAAGGGTATTTATCCGTCGAAACACTATGCTGACTTGGATTTTTAAAATGAAAAAGGTGTTTTATATACTTGCTGTTTTTGCTGTTGTGGCCTTAGGCGCATGCTCAAAAGGTAAGGGGCAGGTGATTTATAATTGGGAAAAAGAAAATACCGGTGTTGCCAAGTTTTCCCGTGATCATTCGGAATGTTTGCGCGAAGCAGAAGGTTGGTTTTATATTCCGGATTTTTCCAATTGGTTTTATAGCGAAGAATATCGCTATGATATTCATGTGGATTGGCATAAAGAAAAAGGTATTTGGGCCAGCTATGTGCCGTATCGGGGAGCCTCACCGCTATTGGTTAACTCTATCCGCGATTCAGAGCGTTCCGATCCGAAAACTTATCGTTTATGTATGGAAAAGAAAGGATATTGGCATCGTAAATATGATATTCCGAGTGTGACCAATATCTTTGTTTACAAACCGCAAAAGCCGAGTGATACAATTCCGTTTGCTGATTATAATTACTAATAAAATAAGGACGTGTACAATGATTGATTGGTTGAAGGGTATATGGGTAAGAATTTGTTGGCGGCCTAATTTTTTGACTTTTATTGAACTTCTGCTTTTATTGTCGGTATATCCGTTGTTGATATATGGAAATCCGCAATGGTTTGTGGAAGATGGGGTGGTTGAAAATTTGCAGCTTCTGATTTGTTTAGGTTGTTTTCTGGTCGCTTGGTGTTCACCGCACGATAAGGATATGTTTCGTTTTATTGCTTTGATTGTTATTTTGCTTATTTGTCGCGAAGTAAACACCGGTAGGCATTGGTTATGCACTTATTATGATTTATCTTATGACAGCCGCTGGGAGGAGATTCCCTATGGTTATGTTTTAAAATGGGGACATAATTTGTTTGCGGTAGCAATTGTCCTCTATTTTTTGGTGCGTAAAATATATCGTCCTTTGTGGCATTATGTGCAAAAAGCCCCACTTTATTTTTGGGAATTTTTGTTTTTGGTTGTCGGCGCAATTTTGGCATTATTGGCCGAAAAGCCGATAGATAATGAAACGCTTGAAGAAATTGCCGAAACACTATTTTATGTAGCATTATTGAATTTAATTTGGCGCTATGTCCGACATAGGAAGGTATTGAACTGAAAGCCTTTAATTGTTATTTATAGGTGGAAAGGAAAATATTAATGGCAAAAAATATCGGTTTAGTCGGAGACAGTATCGGGCATGGCTATTATGACCACGAGGATTTAGGGTGGTTTGCGCGTTTGGGTAAGTTGATTTTGCGCGATTATTCTGAGGCTTATTTCTTCAATAATTTATCACAATCCGGTGATAATATAGCCGATGCTGCTTTTCGCGCAGTGGGCGAAACAATGTCGCGCAAGTTTGATTTATTATTTGTTTCGGTCGGTATCAATGATTTACGGCGCCGTAAAGCATGTGCTTATGCGCTTGATTTTTCCTTTGGGGCGCGCGAGATGTATTGGCATCGTTTGCTTGATACGTTAGAGCAAACCGGTGCGCAAATTGTGGTGACCGATTTATTGCCGGTGATTGAAAAACGTTATACACCGCAGGCAAGTTTAGTCCGGCGTAATACTGATGTTGAAGACTATAATGAGCAAATTTGTAAGATATGCGAAAAAAGACAGATAAAGTTTTTTGTAAGATATCCGTGGTGGCAACGGCGACCTCTGGAAAATTTATATTTTGATGCAACACACCCGAATACGGTTGGGCATAAAATGATTGCTGAAGAAATGTATGAATTTTTGCAAAAAGAACAAATTTTAACACCGGAAAAGTTTGCCTATGATTGCGAATAAAGTCCGTTTATGGCAAATTTATTTTACCTTTTTCAAAATGGGGGCAATAACATTTGGCGGCGGTTATGCCATGTTGCCGATTTTACAAAATGAAGTGGTTGCTAAAAAAAGGTGGGTAACAGAAGTCGATTTACTCAATTATTATTCTATCGGTCAATGTACGCCGGGAATTATTGCCGTGAATGCGGCTTCTTTTATCGGTTATAAATTGCGTGGGTTAAGCGGTTTAGTGAGCGCAACGCTGGGCTTAATGACGCCTTCGATTGGCTTGGTTTTATTGGTGGCGATGGTGCTGCGACAATATATGGACAGTCCATATTTACAATGGGCGTTTGGCGGTATTCGTATTGGGGTTTTAGCGCTGATTGTTAATACGGTTATCAATATGTGGCGCGGGAGTGTGCGGTATTGGCGTGATTATGCTGTGTTTATCGGGGCGGCCTTATTGTTGTTTGTTGGTAGATTGCCGGCGGTAGGTGTGGTGATTGTGGCGGCGATTGTTGCCTTTATTCCTAATTTTTCGCGGAGAAAGAGGTTATGATTTATGCCTTGATTTTCTGGGAATTTCTGCAGATTGGCTTGTTTGCTGTCGGTGGTGGTTTGGTAACCGTACCGTTTTTGTTTGATTTAGCCAGTAAATATGCTTGGTTCAGCAATCAGGAATTAACCGATATGATTGCCGTGGCGCAGGCATTACCCGGTCCGGTGGGAATCAATATAGCGGCGTATGCCGGTTTTTATACCGCCGGTTGGGGCGGGGGAATTTTAGCGCCGCTTTCTGAAGTTTTGCCAGCCATGGCAGTGGTTTATCTGATTGCTCGAATAATGAATAAGTGGCAAGAAAATCGATGTGTTCAAAGAGTGTTACGAGGCATACGGCCGGCGGTTTTAGCCTTGGTTTTATATGCGGCATGGATGATTGGGCAAGAAGTAAATCTTAACCCTAAAACAGCGGCATTATTTGTTTTTATTTTAGCGGCGATGCATTTTTATCAACGGAATGTGGTGCTATATATTGTGTTAAGCGCCATTGTCGGTGTGGCGCTGCAAATATAAAAAAGTCCGCGACAAACGAGCGGACTTGTACTAAAATTCTAAATCTGTATTATTCAAAATCTTCGTCTTCAACTGTTGGCATGATCGGCATTGCTTGCGGTGAAGCAGTTGGTACCATCGCCGTCGGTTGAGATTTTTGCTTTGGCTTATACGGCTTATGGTGCATCATCGGTTTGCTACCGTCAGTGTTAATAATGATGACATTGCCGGCACCGTCGGTATAGTTTGGTGTCATCATGGCATGTTTTTTCATCATGGCGCAATGGTGCGGATAATCCATAGACGAATGTTTCATGCAACGGCACATCATAGCGGTGCCGAATCCGGCTAAAAAGATGATTAAGGCGGCGACGAGTTTTGCACCTTTATGTCGGCATTTGCATTTGTCACAGCAGTGGCAAGGTTTATCGTTGCGTAAATCTTCCGGATGCGGTTCACGTGGTTCATGTGGCGGCATTGGCGGATTTTGCATTGGTTTTTCTTGAGGCATAATTTTTTCCTTTCAATTGAGTTGAATTAACGCGCATAAGATAATCGCCAATATTATAAATTAAAGAGGGGCTGATATTAAGGACAGGAAAATGTTTTACTTTATATCGTTGATATTTTAACCGGATTTAAAACAATAAAAAGGTTAAAAAAAGTAAATTAACTATTTATTTCTTAATATTTATGTGTTACATTGCAGAAAATGTTATGTTTTTATGTAATTTTTGAGAGAGGTTTAATATGGCTATAAGTAATGAAATTGGCAAAAAAGGACGTTACAGTATTTTACAAAATGCCAATGGTGAAATTATGTTAATGATGAACAGCCGTATGGGGGGACCGGAAAATCCGCGCTTTATTTATGATGGCGGAGAGGTTGCTTTGCTTTATCGCTCCCAAGAAAGTTCTGTCGCTTTTAAGGAAATTGATCCGGAGGCTAGACAGCCATTAAAATCTGTTTCGGAAATTTTAGTGGTTGAAATTGAAGATGATGATGTAGAGAGAGAATATATTGTACCGGTTCGGCTGGTAAGAGATGTCAGTGCTCTGATTACCATAAAATAAGCAGGAAAATATGATTGCATACACAACTTTGGCGCTTTTGGTGATTGCGCTTTTAGGCAGTGTTAATATAGGCATCAAAAGGGATCATCTTTTTTCCTTTTTGGTATTGGTTTTGTTTGGGTGTGTGTTTACACGTTTTTATTGGGATTTTACCCTGGGGCAGGAAAATGTTTTGGAATTTTTATGGACGAGTTCGCCGGGGGGAGATATTAAAATTGATATTATATCAAATGCCTATAATTATAATTTAATTTTACCGTTTTTTACCATAACGTTTATTGCCTTGGTGCAGAATTTATTGTTTCGTTTTGAGGAAAAAAGGACAGCGTATGCCGCGGTTCTGATTTTTAATTTGGTAACTCTTATTACCATGATTACCGGCAATAATTTTGTGCAGCTGCTTTGTGCTCTGTTTGTTGCGGATATTTTAACACTGTTTCTGATTAAGGATATGGAGGCGTATAGGCGTTATATTTTACTTAATATTTCAGCCGATATGATTATCTTTACCATGATGGCAATTATTAATTGCAAGGCTGATTCGCTGGATATTCGTGAAATTTTACATTATAAGCAAATAGGTGAACATCTTGATTTCATCGCTTTAGCAGGTCTGACTGCCAGTTTTATGAAAATGGGGTTGTTTATTTTTCATATTGGTATTATCGGTTTGCGAAATATTCGCTTACACCGTTTGCAAAATGTTTTGTTTTTATCATCACCGATTTTCGGCTTGGTACTGTTAATGAAATTTCATGTTTTATGGAATGCTTCGCCATATTTTACACCTTATCTGCACGTTATGTGTATTTTGAGCATACTAAGCGGGTTTTGGGGAAGCTTAATAACCCAGCACTTTAAGGCTAAAATAATTTATTGGCAAATGATGTTTTGGGCGATTTTGGTAGAATTGCTTTGTTTTAAGGGGTTTGAGTGGTCAGTCGAATATTCTCGTCTTTTGTTGCAAATGTATGTGTTGTCGGTTGCTTTATACCTCATCTATTATTATTTGGGACGTAAAAACAGTCTTTCAGCTTTAGTGTCGCAAACGCTGACTAATTGGTTGCCTTTAAATTTGGCAGTGAGTTTTGTTTTTTTGATGTTTGTTGGTTTGTCTGGAACGTTAACTGCCGTGTACAATCGAGGAAATCGTTATTATATTTGGGCTTTTGCGGTTTTATATACGGCATCGCTTGCAACGGTTTTGCGGCAAATTTTCTATACACCAAAGACACTTTTAGCGGTTAAAACAGCAAAACTCAGAACGCACACTCCAATTTTCTTTTTACTTGGCTTATTAAGTGTTCTGATTTTGCAATATCAGCAATTATTGGAACTTCCGGTTATAGGTTTTGCTCTAGTCTTTATGCTGTTGTGTCGGTTTATGCCTCTGAGTTATGTTGATTGTGTATTGGAAAAGTTTAAACAATGTCACAATAAAGACTTTGTTGGGCTTTTTTATAAATATATGGTGATTAAACCACTGCGCTTAAGTGGTCGCTTTTTGTGGTTGTTGATTGACTATCTTCTGGTTGAAAAGATGATTGTTGGCATTGCGCAAAGCTCTGTTTATAAAAGTTTGTATTGGCTCAGAAATCTTCATCGCAGTACTTCTTTAGGTGGTTCGGTCATTGTGTTAATTGGGGCCGCTCTGATTTGTGTGTCATTTATTTATGGAGGGTATAAATAATGTTTAATTTGCCGACGTTATTGATACTTTTACCATTACTCGGTTGCCTTTTTGTTATGTTTTCGCGTCGCGATGCCGATAATGCATACCATATTTCTCTTTTAACAATTGGTTCCGGATTGGCGCTGATTTTACGTCTGTTTATGCAACTCGACGTCACTGAAAAAAAACTACAATTTGTGCATAATTTTGAATGGTTGCAAAACGCCAATATAATTTTTTCATTTGGCGTTGATACGTTTTCTTTATTGCTGCTTATGGGGATATATTTATCCTTGCTGACAGCTTTAATAGGTCTTTCTCCGCAGGCACGAGAGCATAAATCGTTGTTGGCTTGGAATATGTATTTTTTGGCTGATATTACAGGGTTTTTGTTTGCCAATGATATGTTTTCTTTTTATGTTTTCTTTGCCGCCATACTTTTGCCTTTATTTATGTTAATCGGCCAATTTGGCGGTTTAAAAAAGAAGATGAGTTTATATTTGTTTTTTATTTTTAATTTTGCCGGCATTTTGGTTTTATTATGCGCATTGGTTTTGGTTTATAAATATTACCACGGTAACATTATGTTGCAAGAAATTGCTTTAATGAACATGCCACCGGTGGTGGCCTCTGTTGTGTGGGGTGGTGTTTGTCTGTCATTTTTGGCACGTATTCCGATTTGGCCTTTTCATTACTGGATTTCAACGGTTATTGCTAATATTAAAAATCCGCTGGTTTATGTGATTGTTACTCTTATTCCCTTAACCGGGTTATATGGTTTTATGCGCTTTTGGCATTTTACTATTGCGGAAAGTATCCGACCGTATATTGATATTATTATTGTATGTTGCCTCATAACCATGATTTTTATTGTGTTAATTGGAATTGCCCATAAAGAATTTTTATATAAGTTGTTTTCTTATATTACTTTCTATTATCTTCTGTTTTTGCTGGCAGAAATTTTACTGTCATCAATTTTTCAAGCAGATTCATTACAGATGAATATTGCCTATACCATATTTACATTTTTACCGGTCACTTCAACTTTGATTGTGCTTGATTTACGTATGGAAAGAGAGTGCGAAGATAAAAAATGTGATTATCGAGGTATTTTAGCGTATATGCCTAAACGCGCCAAGCTCTTTGTTTTCTTTGTACTTATTGCTCTGGGACTGCCGGTTTCGGCCATGTTTTGGAATAATTTTATTATCGTTTCCGCATTGTTTAAATTCAGTTTTAATATTGGTATTTGTGTTATGTTTGCCTTATCATTGATTACGGTGGCAATGCTTTACGAACTTTATGTTATGCGCGATTTGAAAAAGCACATTGAAAATAATGATGATATTCAAGATATTTCAAATATTCACCTTGCATATTTTGTTACTATCATCGGCATTTTGTTCTTATCTTTTTTCAATCCTCTGTGGTTTAAATTCTGAGGAGATGTATTATGTTAGAACAATTTTTATATATCTTACCATTGTTGATTTTGCTGGGAGGTGTTTTCGCCTTAACGGTAAAGAAATTTGAAGCAAATGCGACACCGCAATGTTTTAAATTAAGCCGCCTAATTCTAATTATAAGTCTTGTTTTAAGCATTATTTTTTATAATCGGCCAATGGTGGCAAACTTAAGTTTGGCAAATTATTCAACGTTACTTTTTATCTGTTGGCTCTTTACTTCAGCGCTTGTTATTCTTCATTTGGCGCAAAAGTGGTTCAACACTATGCAACAGAGTGGTGCCAGTTTTTGCCGTCCGCTTGTTATGGCCGTTTTATCCGGTTGCTTGCTGATAATTTCCAAGAACCTGTTTTTAACCACAATTGCCCTAATTCTACTGATTTTTGCCAATATGCAGATACTATGGCAAAGTCATGAAAACAAGCATTCTCATTGGCTGAAAGGAACACCATTAAAATTGAGCCTGTTTTTTGGTTTGCTTATCATTATAATTATGGGAAAGTTATATTATACCTGTGGAACGACTGACTATAATGTTCTACAAATTGCCTTAGCGCAAAATCAACATTTGCTTGTTTTTGCGGCAGTTTGTTGTTTGCTTTTGGCTTTTGTATTCCTTTTGGCGGCCGCGCCATTGCATTATTGGCTGTTAGAAATTGCCACAAAAGCAAGTTTACCGGTTTTAATCTATTTTATGCTTGTTCCGACAACTTTGAGCTTAATCGGTTTGACACGGCTTAATATGATGATGCTCCTGCCGCTGAGCAATTCCCTGCAAATTTTTTATGTTGGTATAGGCATAATGTCAATTTTTGTGGGGGCAATCAGCGCTTGTAGCAGTTCCAATATTCGGCAGATTTTGATTTGCAGTATTATCTATAATATGGGTGTAATTTTCTTTATTTTGCAACATTTCTCATTGTTAAATGTTCAGACGGCGATTGTTTATTGGTTTATTTGTTGGTTGGCCTATGTAGGGATTGGGACAAGTCTATTTTGTTTTAAAAGTAAAGGAGAATATCTTTTTGCCGTGGAACAGTTTGCTAATGCGGCTTATCAAAAACCCTATGCTACTTTGATGGTGACACTATTTCTTTTTTCATTGTTGGGGGTGCCGCCTTTAAGCGGTTCTTTAGGTTTGTTTGTCGTCTTAAATGAATTAGCCGGGCATAACCATTTTTACAGCATTGTTTATATATTGTCGATGCTGATTATTATGAGTTATGCTTATTTAAGTTTTATTCAAAAGCTCTATTTTGCTAACAGTCGCAATAATTTTGATCGTTCCGGTATGGATTTGCACATTTTGCTATTTTTCGTGGCGGTGATAATGGTCTTAATTACTATTGAACCGCGTTATTTGATGGAATATCCGTGGATAGCGGAGATTTTTCATGGCTAAAAAATATGATAGATGGCAAATTTATTATTATGATGAAGTTACCAGTACCAATGACATCATCAAAAATTTGTGTGTAAAAGCCAATGACAAAATAGTTGTTTGTGCTCAAAAACAAACCGCTGGTCGTGGTCGTATGGGACGCCAATGGCAAAGTTTGGCCGGAAATTTATTTTTTTCATTAGCTCTAAATGTGGATTTGCGTTCGCTTGGTACATTTATCTTGATGTGTGGTTTAACCCTATGCCAAACGATTCATACTTTGCAACCGATGGTGAATGTACAAATAAAGTGGCCGAATGATGTGTTGTTAAATAATGCCAAAGTTAGTGGTATGCTGTTGGAAAAAGGACCTGCCGATTACCTGATTATAGGCATCGGCGTTAATCTGGTACAGCATCCGATATCATCGGACATTATATATCCGACAACATCGTTGAGCAATGCCGGAATAAATGTTACTATTCAGCAATTCCTTAAGTTGTTTTTAAAACAATTTACAAAAAATTTAGCACTTTTAGAGACCAAAACCGGTTGTGCCACTCTACGCAACCAATGGCTCGGCTATGTTAAAGGTCTGGGTGAAAGGTTAACTGTTCGCCAAGAAAACCAAGAAATGAGCGGTGTGTTTAGAGGAATTGATGAAAATGGCTATTTAATGCTGGAAAATGACACCGGAATATGCCAAATTAGAGTCGGTGATGTGTTTTATATTAAGGAAAGTTGATGAGTGATTTTAAGAAAGAAGGAATATATTTTATGCCACTCGGCGGTGCCGATGATATCGGCATGAATATGTATATGTATGCTGTTGACGGGAAAATCATGGTGGTTGATGCCGGTTACGGTTTTTTAATGGATAATTTTCCCGGTATGGAGTTGGCTTATGCCTCACCGGAATTTTTAGAAAATTACAAAGAGGATATTGTCGGCTTGTTTATTACCCACGGTCACGAAGATCACTTGGGTGCAATTGCGCAAATTTGGCCGTCATTACAATGTCCGGTATATGCCATGGACTTTTCGCTCGGTTTAATTAAAGAACGTCTAGCCGAATTTAAAATGGAAGATCAAGTGCCGCTCATTTCAGTTAATCAAAAGCGCCTGATTGAGTTTGAAAATTTTAGCGTGGAATTTATTGATATTGCGCACACCGTGCCGCAAACCTGTGTTTTAGCCATTCGCACCAAATACGGTAATATTTTGCATGCCACTGATTGGCGTTTCGATGATGAAGCGTTGGCTATGATACCGACCAATTTTAAGGCCTTGAGAAAACTGGCCAAAGAAGGCGTTTCTATGTTGGTATGCGATTCTACCAATGTGATGATTGATAAAAAATCACCTTCGGAAGCAGAAGTGCGGCAGCATTTAATTGAACTCATTCCACAAATTGAGGGTGGTGTTATCGTCACCTGTTTTGCTTCCAATTTAATGCGTCTGGAAAGCTTAATTTTGGCCGCACAAGCTGCTAATCGAACCCCGATAGTTTTTGGACGAACTTTGGTTACCAACCTTAAAATTGCCAAAGAATGCGGCTATTTAGCTGATTTGCCACAAGTATTTACCATTGAAGAAGCTAAAGATATTGCTGCGGAAAATGCACTTTACATTTGCACCGGTTCACAGGCTAACCATCATAGCGCAATGAGCTTTATTGCTAATGGTGAAAGCAAGTATATCAAGCTCGATAAATCGGATACCATTATATTTTCTTCCAAAGTTATCCCCGGTAATGAGGATAAAATTGAGCGCATGCAAGAAAAAATGGCCAACCAAGGCGCCACAATTATTACAGATGAAACCGAATTGGTGCACACTTCCGGCCATGCTTGCCGTGGTGATTTGAAAAAAATGTACCAGCTTCTAAAACCGGCCATTGTCTTGCCGGTACATGGTGAAAAAAGTTTTATTCGTGAGCATAAACGTTTTGCTCTGGCGTGCGGAATTGGCGAAGTGTTTTCAGCGCGCAACGGTGACATGTGCCTCTTAAAAGATAATCATATTGAATGTATTGAGCAAGTGGCAACCGATATCTTAGGTTGGGATCGTAGCCGACCGGTTTCTCTTGGCTCTGATGTTATCCGCAATCGCCGCCGCATCGCTTATAATTGCTCAATGTATATCAGTGCCGTTATCAAAGGCGAAAAACTGCTCGATTTGCAAATAACTTCGATTGATATTTTAGAGGCCGACGAGTGGCAAAAACTGGCGGCTGAAATTCTGACCGAAGTAAGACCGCTGATTGAAAAGCGCTTAACGCAAGAACCACAGCAGAATCAGCTAGAAGATTATATTCGTGGCCAAATTCGTCGTCGTGTTTTTCAGGCTACCGATATTAAACCGGTTACCATGTTGTACGTGACATATTTGACTAAGGATTGAGTAAATCGGATATATGAACTAAGATAAAGCCACGGCTTTCAACATCTTTGAGCCAATCATTTAAAGCTTGAACGGTTTGGTTGTGCGGGTGGCCAATAACTACAGCATGACCATATTTGGTAGCAATCTTTTCAGCTTGGCGCAATTGTTCCATGATATATTCGTAACTGTTCTGATTATCTAAAAACACATCACGAGCGATGTAGGGTACTTCATATTGCTCAGCCATTTGTTTTCCTGCTGACTTTCCGGTGGTTTTAGAATCTAAAAAGAACATATTGTTTTCTTTTAGAACTTCCATAATATAAGCCATGCTTTGGGCATTTTCGGTAAATTCGCTTCCCATGTGATTATTGGCACCACGCATCTCTGCACCATCGTAATAAGCCAGAAAATCACGCATGTGTTTTTGCACTTCTTCTTTATTCATTTCCGTCGCTAATGTTACAGGAGCCAAAGAAGCGCGATGATGTGGCATCATCGGCACATGTAACATCACTTCAAAACCGGCTTCTTTAGCTTGTTCGACTTGCTTCATATTAGCCGGTTTATATGGTAAGAAAGAAGCCGTTAGTGGCTTTTTAAGGTTAATAATTTCCTTAGTTAATTGTGGGCTGACCCCCATATCATCAATGACGACTGCTATGTATTTTTTACCATCGTTTGTTATTGCTTTTTCTGATGTTTGGACTTTTCTTTCCGGTAAGTATTCATCTGCAAGGATGTCGATTAAAGACTTATTTTGTTTTCGGGCGGCTATAAATTCATCAAGTTCATCGGCAATTTTTTGCGCTGAATGCTCTTCAAACAACTGCGGCGGAATTTTAACCTCTCGTGCCGGCACATCAACTTCTGCCGTTGCCAGCACAAAATCGGTTTTTACCGGACGTAACCAATCATAAATCACAATACCGCATTCCACCACCACAATGGCAGCCAAAATGTAGGTTAAGATAAGCCATTTACTTACCGTCTTCATGTCTTTAATCTTTCTTTTTTAAGGTTGGAAAAGCAATGACGTCACGAATGGTTTCGGCACCGGTTAACAGCATGCTGAGACGGTCAATTCCCATACCCATGCCGCCGGTTGGCGCAAAACCATTTTCTAAGGCATTTACAAAATCCTCGTCAAGCATTTGTGCTTCATCGTCACCATTTTCGCGTGCTGCCACTTCAGCCTCGAAACGTTCGCGTTGTTCCAGCGGATTAGATAATTCGGAATAAGCGCAACCGATTTCCATTGTGCCTAAATAAGCATCAAAATGTTCCACCAAACGCGGGTTGTTGCGATGCGTTTTAGCCAACGGCGAAATATCGCGCGGCATATCCATCACAAAAGTCGGCTCAATCAAAGTGCTTTCCACTTTTTCATCAAAAATTTCCTGCACCACCTTACCCCAACAAGAACAATCATCGGCATTTACACCGACTGATTTTGCCATTGCTTTTGCTTCATCAAGCGTTTGAGCTTGCAATAAATCAGCACCGGTTTGTTCTTTAATCAAATCAATAATGGAAGCACGACGGAACGGTTTGGTTAAATCAATTTCACGTTCACCGAACGTAATTTTCGGCGCACCTAAAACTTCAGTTGCCACAAAACGTACCAAGTTTTCAATTAAATCCGCCATATCATTATAATCAGCATAAGCCTGATATGCTTCCAAGCCGGTAAATTCCGGATTATGGTTTTTATCAATGCCTTCGTTGCGGAAATTGCGCCCAATTTCAAACACGCGATCAAACCCGCCAACGATCAATTTTTTCAAATATAGCTCCGGTGCAATCCGTAAGAACAAATCCATATCGAGGGCATTATGATGGGTAATAAACGGTTTAGCATTGGCGCCGCCCATAATCGGGTGCAACATCGGGGTTTCCACTTCCAAAAATTCACGCTGTTCAAAAAAGCGGCGAATGGCTGAAGTAATCTGACAACGTTTTTTGAAAATTTCTTTGCTTTCTTCATTCATGATATAGTCAACATAACGTTGGCGATAACGCGCATCAACATCGGTTAAACCATGGAATTTTTCCGGCAAAGGTTGTAGTGATTTAGCGATAATATCAAATTTTTCGGCGGCAATTGTCAACTCGCCGCGCGGGGTACGGCGCACAAAACCACTGACACCGACCATATCGCCGACATCGACGCATTTTAAAATTTCCATATCGGCTTCAGGCAGAATTTTTTTGTAGCAAAAAGCCTGAATTTTGCCGGTTTTATCTTTAATATCCACAAACATTCCGCTGTTGCGCACGGCCATTGCGCGTCCGGCAATAATCACACGATCTTCGGTATCTACACCGGCTTCCAAATCTTTATATTTTTCTTGTAAATCAGCGGCGTATGCCGTTGGCACAAAGCGATACGGATACGGATTATAATTCATTTCCTGCAAAGTTTTCAGCTTATTTAAGCGTGATTCACGATGGATATTTGTTTCATTTGCCATGATTTTTTCCTAACTTTTATTTTTACAGATTATCAATTTAGACCGACTATAAACCGCGTTGATAAATTTTGCAATAAAAAATCGTCCGTTGTGCGGACGATTCTTCAGGACTAATAAACAAAGTAAAAAAGAATAATTAAGCCACTAGCGGCGGTGATGATGGTGTCTACCGTGATGATGGTGATGATGACCGTGGAAAATGGCGCCGCCGATAACCGCTCCCGTCAAACCGGCAAAAAACGATGTTGCCGCCGAATCATAGTAATAACTACGTGGTTGCGGGGTCTGACGTACAACAACCACTTCCTGCGGCTGATACGGCCGCACCGCCACAACTTGTTGCGGCTGAACCGCCACCGGTTGCGATGTTACCACTGTTTGACTAGATGCCGGATAAGCATAAATTTGCTGTTGCATCTGCCCGTTGCTATCCATAATCATAATTGTTTGTGCATTGGCACTTGTAAACCACATTGATGCCATAACAACCATACAAAGAAACTTTTTCATTTCAGATCTCCTTTAGCAAAAATTTGTTTCTGAAATTAACATAGCCTCTTTTGCAAAAGTTTGCAATAAAATATATATACATTCTGGTATGTATATTTAATTTTTTTGAATTTATTCTGCAATATCAACAAGATACGTTTGTAAAATTTCTACTTCACCTTCGTTTTCAGCGGGTAAAACTTCACAGACCAGCAACTTATTTTTGTTTTTTACTTGTGTAAACAGTGCTTCATCGGCAACCGCCAACGTCACCATATCTTCGCCACTACGATAAAGCTCCATTTTATGCGCATCAGACATCAGTCGCAGCACCGGTCGTTCAATTTTACCTTCGCGCGCGTATATAAAAAGGGCTAACTCTCCGCCTTCGCAAGGCACAAACTGAAATAAATTTTGCATTGCCATTTTTTTTAATCCTTGTTATATTTTTTGCATGGATAAAATTTTAGGGTATTTGTGGTTAAAAATTATCTAACGATGATGAATAAAATAATTGATACATTGATAAATTTATGCCGTTGGCCGATAGCGCTCATTATATTATGGAGTCTGCCGGCACTGGTGAAGTCGTATCAATATTTTAATTTTGCTGCGTCAAAGTTTTTATTTTTGGGTACAGGGATTGTTTTTTTCTGGGTTGTTGCCTTTATGGCCGGCCGCGAAATACGCGCTCAAATCCAAACCATTGCTCATGAACTGACGCATACGCTGTTTGCCTTTTTAACGCTACATTTTATTCGCCGAATCCGTCTTAATCCGGATGGTAGCGGCGGTTCAATGGCTTTTTCCGGACACGGCAATTGGCTCATTACTCTGGCACCATACTTTTTTCCGTTGTTTGCCGCTCTATATATGCTGATTATGCCGTGGCTTTTGGCCGTAACCGATAATTATTGGCTGATTTATGCTATTTTCGGCTATTTTGTGGCTTATTATTGGGAAACGGTTTTATCACAAGTTCATCTTGAACAAACCGATATTATCAAAGAAGGGTATGTATTTTCGGCAATCATCATTATTGGCTTAAATTTATTTATCAATGGTGCTATTTTTGCTTTCACCAGCCGCTTATGGCTTGGGGTGCAACAATATTGCTATTTAATTTGGCGGCTTAATACCGAACATTGGCAATGGCTGCAAAATTTGTTTTAAGCGCACATTTTCAACCATATCACTAATTTAAAAAAACGCTTGCATTTTGTTTTGTTTTATGTATATTGACGCTTGTCCCTTGCCGGATTCTTGTAAAGATTCGGCTATACATTGAGCGGTCGGTGCTATATTTAATATATTGCCGACTATTTGTTGAGTAATCCATAAGGAGATATTTTAATATGGCAAATTATGAAAGCGTGATTATCGCGCGTCAAGATCTCGGCTCCTCACAGGTTAACACTTTGGTTGAAGAATTGACCGGTGTTATTAAGGCTGAAGGCGGCGAGGTTGTAAAAGTAGATAACTGGGGTTTGAAAAATCTCGCTTATCGCGTTAAGAAAAACCGTAAAGGTTATTATGTTTTATTAGACATTGTTGCTCCGGCAAGCGCTATCAGTGAATATGAACGCCGCATTCGTTTGAATGAAGACGTTATTCGCTATATGACAGTGCGCGTTGAAGAATTTAACAACGAAGTTGCTTCTGACGAACAACTAGATGAAGCAGTTGAAGCATAAGGGAGAAAGAACAATGGCTACAAAACAAACAGTTTTCAAAAGAAAAAGTTGTCCGTTTTCGGGTGAAAATGCGCCGAAGATTGACTATAAAGATGTGAAGTTGCTTTCTCGTTACATTTCTGAGAAAGGTAAAATTATTCCATCACGTATTACATCTGTTTCGGCTAAAAAACAAAGAGAATTAGCTCGCGCCATCAAACGTGCTCGCTATATTGCCTTGTTGCCGTATGTTGCTATGTAGGAGGCTGATATGGAAGTAATTTTATTGGAACACATTGAAAAGTTAGGCAAAATGGGCGATAAAGTAAACGTTAAAAACGGTTATGCTCGTAACTATTTATTGCCACAACAAAAGGCTTTACGTGCTACCGAAAGCAATATGGCTTATTTTGAAGCGCAAAAGGCTGCTTTAGAAGCACACAATAAAGAATTGCTGGAAACAGCCGGTAAATTAGCCGAATCTTTGAACGGCTTTAACGCCGTATTGATTCGTCAAGCCGCTGAAACCGGTCAACTTTATGGTTCGGTTACGATTCGTGACATTGCCGGCGCTATTAAAGAAGCCGGTTTTGACGTAGCTCGTCGCTATATTTATTTGGAAAAGCCGATTAAAGATTTAGGCATTTACCAAATTAAGCTGAATTTGCATCCGGAAGTAACACAAACCATTTTGGTTAACGTTGCTCGTAGTGCAGAAGACGCTAAAAAGCAGGCCAAAGCCTATAGTCAAGAATAATTTTTTATTCTCAGATTGAAAAAAATACCCATTGGTTGATGCTGATGGGTATTTTTTTATTGACAAAAAGAAAAAGTTTGATTATATTAGCTTTATAACACAAATTATTTATGCGTATGAAATTATTAGTATTAAACCCAATAGTATTCCCTCTATTGGCGTTGATGCTACCTCGGAAAATTTCCGAGCTTATGGGAAACAAGAGAGTATGGTGGGCTTTGGTCGGATGGCAAATATGTATCCTACCATGGCGAGCCAAGTGGTGGTTTGTCCATCAAAATCCGCAATATTTCAGCCAGGATGATTGGGTGAAATATTATCGTAAAGCGGCAGACGGTGCCGGTGCATTGCGCCATTTGCGTCATTGTGATACCGATATTTGCGAAAAGTTGTGGAACACCTGTGGCTACCACGATGCGAAAAATATTCTCAAATCTCTGCGTCTGTACGAGACCGAACACCTTAAATTCATGTTGGTTAACAAGGAATTCAACGGTTGGCTGTGGGAGTATACCCAAAGGATGGTGCTTCCGACGGATTTTGTTAAGTCCTTGATATCAGAAATTTCCGGAAAGAATGATAAGGATGATATACGTTGGAAAATCATTAAACTGCAGATTGATCGTAATGACGAATTGCGTAAAACACTGAGTAAGGAAGAATTGAAAAAATTCGCATAACAAGAAATACCCGCTGGTTGAAACCGGCGGGTGTTTTTTTGTGCCTGAAAAATTTGTCAAAAAAATCTAAAAAATCGGTAAATTTTGCTTGATTTCATAAAAAAACTGTGCTAGATTATAGACAATTACCAAATTATCTTTGTGGATTTTTCCGTACGTATTATAAATAATAATTATGGAAAGAGATAAGTCATAATAGATAAGCCGAATATAACTGTCATTCCGAACGTATGTGAGGAATCTTCGTACTTTAGTGCGATTTTGACAGACATGTTTTCGCGCTTAAGATATTGAGACAAAATCAAATTCCGCAGGTTTGGTAATATTCATTAAAATTTTTTTCATTCGCTGATAATAATGTTATACCCAAAAGCATTTATCGATTAATTTGAAGATCCCTTGACGCATTTGCCTAATGGCAAAGCGAGGGAAGACAATTAAATTCGAAGATGCCCTGAATTTTGCGTTTCGTAAAATAGGTATGACAATTTATTTTCAGCGTCAATATAAATTAAACAGCTCCCCCGCACTAAAGTGCAGAGATTCTCACGTCGCAACAAGTTGCTCCTCAGAATGACACAGAATCGTCATTCCGAGTAAGCGTAGTGACGAGGAATCTCCGAACGCAGTTCGGCAACGGAGCAAATAAAAAGAATATTAACAATAAAATTTCAAAGATATGGCAAACGTAAAGAGTTTAGCAGCCCGCATCATCATGATGGTGCTCTGCACAGTTATGGGTTTCACCACTCTGACCTCTTGTAACGAGGGTGGCAAATACGATATGGCTCCAGCGAGTGAACCTGTTGTTCGTGATGGATACTCTTTTAAGAGCTATCAGACCACTGACGGTGCTCAAGTAGATGGTACATGGTCTCAGACCACTGACGGCATTGTCACCGACAGTGCTAAGGCTTCGGCCACCATCCAGGCAGCCGTTAAGCTGCAGGAGGCTGAGATTGAGATCAATAGCACGTTGAAAAATAACAATGTGTGGTCATTTGATTCAATTTCACAACCTACAGCCACGGTAGACGGCTATCGCTGGACAGGCTATATGAGCAAGAACGACGGCCAGAAGGCTATCTTCTCGTTCAACAGCCGCACGGCAGGTCTGCGTAACTTGGTTATAGGCCTTGAGCCTGTGGCAGTGCGTTCCACTGGAACGACCAACACCGCCACTCAAGTTCACAGTGGTGAGCGTGAGCGCATGCTGACTATAGAGGATTTCATGGCAACTGTCCGCGAGACAGGTACCGGCCGTAGCAATACGGTTGAAATTCCCTTGCAGGCCAGCTATCTCAGGTACATTCCGGAGAATGCTCCTGTCGTTGTGGACAGCATCATCGTATGGAAGGATGGCGAAGAAATTCGCTCATTCTATAAGGTATTAGCCACCACCGAGCAGGCTAAGGTTCAGATTGTTTACATTCTGAGCGATAACAGTCGCGTCGACGGACCGGCTTACTCTATCGAAGTACCCCGTCAGCTTTGGGGTTCCGAAGACAAGATGTACGTTTCTACTTTTGAGCAGAACATTGGCACTTCTTTCAGCGGCCAGTCGGTCGTTGAAGAGGCAAAGAGCGATGAGTATTCCAATGAAAACTTCACAGTTTCTTACGAGACCACGAAGCGCTCTTGGGAGCACACTCAGCTTGATGTCAACGGCAACAAGGCTGTAACAGCCCTGTTTGGTAAGCTGCCACACATCATCTTCAATCATGGCGCATTAAGCCATGACTTCGGTAAGCTTCCTCTTGACGTAGTGAATACGTCAGTTGAAGTTGTTGATGAAAACTCCGTCGTTGAGGATGGCAATAGCTATGAGGTTAAGCAGCTGCGCAATACCATCAGCACCAACTACGGTGTTGATTCAACAGGTATTGTTGCTCAGCAGGTCATTTCAACAGTTGACCTTCTGAAGCTGCAAGAGGTTGTAAAGCTGGACACCATCACAGTGGTGATGTCACAGAACTGGCTTCCCAGCCAGGGCACCTTTACTTGGAAGTTGACGGAGCATTACTCCAACAACACCACCAAGGACACCACCATCGTTTGGTCAAGCGCTCGTTCAATCGAGGCCAACCATTTCGAGAAGGAAGATGTCAAGAAGGCCCTGAGTGAGGGTTCGGTGAAGACCGAGGTTGCTCATAGCGACGTCAAGAGCGTTGTTAATCCTTCATATACCATCCGCTACAAGGTGGCAACCGCCACTTACAGCTGGGTGAACACCTTCGTTAAGGAAAACGCTACTTCTGTCGTTACCTCTTCTCTTCCCGAGAATGTTACGCTGAAGTACAAGGGCTACACTTTTGTTCAGCCCGCTGTTGAGGTTAGCTACACTCGCGAGAGCGGTTCGCTGACCGAATCCTATAACGACGGCTCAACCGTGGTTTACGACTACAAGTCGAATTTCACGGAGAGTGTTAAGGGTTATAGCAACTCAGCTGCCAAAGCGATTGCAACTGGTACGCTCACTGTAAATGCCGCTGTTCCCACAGGTTGGGAGCTTCTCTCAAAGACTAATGAGTACTTTATGTTCAATCACACTGTTGGTGCCAAGTACAGAGTTAATTACTCTGATGGATCCTATCAGGAGTTTGCATTTAGTGAAGTTATTAAGGGCGAGAGCGCTTCTACTTCTGTCGAGACGACAGAGGACGAGGTGAGCGAGCGCGTTGGTGCTCCTGCTGACTATAT
>ONQU01000002.1 GCA_900320035.1 uncultured Rhodospirillaceae bacterium
CACCAAAAATGGCAAGAAAAAACGGGTTTTGCATATTTTATGCGTGATAAAGGAACACAAGCATTTTTAGGTATTGTCGATTTGGTTAAGATTGATGAAAAAAATAAAATAGGTGAAATTGGATATTGGTTGAGCGATGCTGCCGTGGGCAACGGCTATATGACAGAAGCGGTGAAGGCGCTTGAAGTGCAATCTTTTGCAGCCGGATTACATCGCATGATTATCCGTAACGATACCCTCAATTTACGATCGGCTAATGTGGCGGCACGTGCTGGCTATCATTTAGACGGCATTATGAGAGAAGATCGTTGGGACGAAGTTATGCAAAAATTTTCCAGTTCTAATATTTGGTCAAAAATAATCGGAGAATAATTTGATGACAAGAACAATTATCTTAATGTCGGTTTTAATGCTGATTTTTGTGTGGATTGGCAATATGCTTGGCGGTTCAGAAGGTATGAAAATTGCCTTTTTGGCGGCTTGTGCGATGAATTTTTTCAGCTATTTTTTCAGCGATAAATTGGTATTGGCGCACTATAAGGCTAAAGAAGTAACAGCGACAACTGAACCACAGCTTTATGATATTGTCGCGCGGTTGGCAAAAAAAGCAAATTTGCCGATGCCTAAGGTTTATATTGTGCCGGAGCAAGTGCCAAACGCTTTTGCCACCGGTCGCAATCCACAACATGCCGCTGTTGCGGCAACGCAAGGTTTGTTACGCCTTCTGACGCCACAAGAAGTGGAGGGTGTTTTGGCTCACGAAATGAGCCATGTGCGCCACTATGATATTTTAATCGGTTCAGTGGCGGCGGTTTTTGCCGGAGCCATTGCTATGTTAGGCAATATGGCGCGTGTGGTCGGTTCGACAACAAACAATAACAGTCAAGCGCGTACAAATCCGCTGTTTACGTTGCTTGCGGTGATTGTGATGCCGGTGGCAGCAGCAATCATTCAAATGGCAATTTCTCGGACGCGCGAATATAAAGCTGATGAAGGAGCGGCACATTTGACCGGACATCCGGAGTGGCTGATGGGTGCTTTAGCAAAATTGGATAACTATGCTAAAAATTATCAAATGCAAGGCGCCAATCCGCAGACTGCTCATATGTTTATTATTAACCCGTTTAGAGGTTGGCAGACTGCCTTTAGTAGCTTATTTTCTACTCATCCGAGTACGGCAGCACGGATTGCAGCTTTGCAAAAAATTCAGGCTCTGCTAAAATAAAAAATGCTTGCATTTACCACTTTTTATTTTATGCTAAGCGACATAAGTTGAGAATATAAAAAAGAGGAATATGATGAAAACAAGAACAAGATTTGCGCCAAGCCCGACCGGCTATATGCATATCGGTAATTTGCGCACGGCTTTGTATGAATATTTAATTGCGAAATCAAGCGGCGGTGACTTTATTTTGCGCATTGAAGATACCGATCAAAAGCGCTATGTTGAAGGGGCGACCGATATTATCTATCAAACCTTAAAACGAGTTGGTATGTTGTGGGATGAAGGACCGGATATCGGTGGTAATTTCGGCCCGTATGTGCAGTCGGAGCGGCGTCATATTTATGCTCAATATGCTCATAAATTAGTTGAACTTGGTGGAGCATATTATTGTTTTTGCGCACATAAAGATGATGAAGAAGAAAATTCTGTTTCTCATACCAAGCTTAAAGATCCTTGTAAATTGATTCCGTTAGACGAAGCAAAAAAGCGTATTGCTAATGGTGAGCCATTTGTGGTGCGGCAAAATATTAACAAAAAAGGTACTTCAATTTTTCATGATGTGGTTTATGGTGATATCGAAATTGATTACGATGAACTTGATGAGGGCGTTTTGTTGAAAAGTGATGGTTTACCGACCTACAATTTTGCCAATGTGGTTGATGACCACTTAATGCAAATTACCCACGTGGTGCGCGGTAATGAATATATTTCTTCGACGCCGAAGTATAATTTAATTTATGAAGCATTTGGTTGGCAACCACCGATTTATGTGCATGTGCCACCGGTGATGAAGGATGCACAACACAAATTAAGTAAGCGTAACGGCGATGCTTCGTTTCAAGATTTAGTGGCTAAAGGCTATTTGCCGGAAGCAATTTTGAATTATATTGCCTTGTTGGGATGGAATCCGGGTGATGAGCGTGAAATCTTTTCATTAAAAGAATTGGAAGAAATTTTTTCTTCTGAACGCCTTAATAAGTCACCGGCGATTTTTGATATTAACAAATTAACATGGATGAACGGCTGTTATATTCGCAATTTAAGTGCACAAGAGTTTGCCACTTTAGCAGAGCCTTATTATCAGCATATAACGACGCCGATTGATACTGTTGCCCTTAGCGCCGCTTTGCAGCCACGAATTGAAACTTTGGGACAAATTGCCGAGCAAATTGATTTTTTACAGGCAGTGCCGGATTATGATGTATCATTATATGAAAATAAAAAAATGAAAACAACACCAGAAGTGGCGCAAAAGGCTTTAACATTAGTTTTGCCGGTGCTGGAAAATGTTGCAGAGTGGAATAATGAAAATTTATTCGAAGTTCTGAAGAAAGTAGCTGTTGATCACGAGATGAAAAACGGGCAAATTCTATATCCGGTACGTATTGCACTTTCCGGTAAGGAAACGACCCCAGGCGGTGCGACTGAATTAGCTGTCATTTTGGGCAAAGAGGAAACACTCAAGCGCATTCGTGCTGCTTTGCAAAAATTAGCCTAAAGTTTTAGATATTCGGCAATTGATTTTTTGAATGTTTCTATCATAGGGGCGTAGGCAGGCTTTTTGAAATCAATAATCAAATCATAAGCCTGCTCCAGCGTTCCCCATTGATATGCGGAAAATTCCCGATCAATGGTGTTCAGATTAATTTCTGCTTCATCACCGGAAAAATAGAAAAGCGACCAATACATCTCCTGACCGATATATTGCCAACCTCGTGTACGTGTTTTTGCCAAGATTTCAGGCGGAAAGTAATAGGGTATCGGCGTTGTTAAGGTTTGAACGAGTATGACGTTTTGTAGTGATGTTTCTTCTTTTAACTCACGACGTGCAGCCTCTGCCGGCGTTTCTCCCTTTTCGATGCCGCCTTGCGGAAATTGCCAAGCCTCAGCTGTATCTGAACGCCGACACAGCAAAACCTTACCGTTATTGTTAAAAACCACGATACCGGCGTTTGGTCGCAATCGTTCAATCATCTATTTTGCCTCAGTTTCTGCTTTTTCTTCTTCTGTATTTTTTTTCTCGGCCTCAATATCGGCATTATCGTTTTGACCGTATAAATACAGCGCTTTTACTAAGTCTAAGGCACGAATCAATTGATAATCGTTTGCTTTCTTATCTTTTTCATCATCCTTATCAGATTTTTTATTGGTATTCGGATTTTCGGTGGCTTGCTCATTTTTTAAAGCACCTTTCAAATCTGCTTCACTCAAATTTAAGCCGTATGACTTAATTTCTTCCAATTTAGCCTGTTTAACCTCAATATCCGGTTCAATACCCTTAGCTTGAATGGAGCGACCGGATGGCGTATAATAGCGTGCAGTCGTTAAACGCATCGCTCCTTTATTACGAAGCGGAATAACCGTTTGTACTGAGCCTTTACCAAATGATTTTTGCCCTAAAATAACGGCGCGATGATGGTCTTGCAGAGCACCGGCGGTAATCTCCGAAGCTGAAGCTGAACCTTCGTTAATCATCACAACAATTGGCAACCCTTTAGCAATATCTCCCGGTGTTGCCGAATATTTAATCGTGTCTTCCTCATTGCGTGAACGGGTAGAAACAATTTCGCCACGCTCTAAGAACAAATCAGATACCTTTACAGCCTGATCCAATAAGCCTCCCGGATTATTGCGTACATCTAAAACCATGCCGGATAATTTATTATTTAGTTTTTTCTGTGCATCTTTCATTGCCTCAGTAACATCTTTATCAACGTCTTCATTGAATGCCGAAATACGAACATACAAAATGTCATTATTTTTGATTTCACTCTTAACTGATTTAATTTTGATGATATCACGAGTTAGATCAACATCAAACGGCTTTTCTCCGGAGCGACGGACAGTAATTTTTACCTTAGTCCCTGGGTTGCCACGCAATTTAGTGACCACTTCATTTAAAGTTAAACCGATAACCGTTTCGCCATCAATGTCGGTAATAAAATCACCGGCTTGAATACCGGCTTTGGCCGCCGGTGTATCATCAATTGGTGATACAACTTTAACAATGCCGTTTTCCATGGTAATTTCGATACCTAATCCCCCAAATTTACCGCTGGTTTGCTCATTCATATATTTGTAATCTTCTTCATTTAAATAGCTGGAGTGCGGATCAAGTGAGGTCAACATACCGTTTAAAGCGGCTTCAATTAACTTTTTATCGCTTTCTTCTTCAACATATTGCGCTTTAGTACGTTCCATCACTTCACCAAAAATATTCAGAAGCTCATAGGTGCTGATTTGCTCGTCTTTAGCTTCTTTTTTCTCTTTAGCCGTGGCACAAGTCGCAGCAATACTGATTGAAACGGCAATTGTAATTAATAATTTTTTCAACATATTTTTATTCCTTTTCTTTTAGTTTTTTGATATCCATTCACTCGGGTTAATTGGTTGGTTGTTACGTCTGATTTCCATGTGTAGTTTGGCGCTATCGGCCGGCATAATGCCGATTGGCTCACCTGCCAAAACAACTTGTCCGACTTCGGTGTAGGTTTCATTGAGACCGCTTAAGAGTGAGGTATAACCTTCACCGTGATCAATAATGACTAAGTTAGCAAAATTTTTGAACGGTCCGGCAAAAATAACCGTCCCATCATAAGGGGCAATAATTTGTGCTTTAGCCGCTGTTTTGATGTCTATACCGTTGGAAACTACACCTCTTGAAAGCTCTTGATGAAAAGCGGTGATAATTGCACCGCGAGCCGGTCGCGAAAGTTTCCCTTTAGCACGGCTGAAAGCCACCGATCCTTTCGGAAGACCACCGGTGATTTCTTGTTGTTCATAGGCGGTACGTGCGGCACTGTGGTCATTGGTTTGTCGTAAATCATCAGCAGCTTGTTGTTTAGCCAAACGTTCTTTTTCCGCCAGTTGACGACGCTGTAATTCACGTTGACGCTCTGCCGCTTTTTGTTTTTCCAGTTTATCGAGCAAGTCGCGTAAGTCTTTGGCTTGTCCGGCTAATTGTTGGGCCTTTTGCTTGGCTTCAACACTTTGCGCCGAAAGCTGATGATACATTGTACTTTTTTGTTTAGATAGACGTTTCATCTCGTCCTGTTGCTGTGCTAATTGAGCATTTTCTTTTTCAACTACCTGTTGGCGTTTGGCTATTTCGGCTTTTTGGTTGTTGATATCTTCAATGCTTTGACGAATAGATTCGGCTCTGTCCTTAAAAACATGTACACTGCCGCGGAGCAAAATACTGCTACGCATAACATCTACCGGTGATAACGGTTGGATCAAGACCGCTTCTGACGGACGTAAGGCTAAAGTTTGTAAAGCCGCCAAAGTCTCAATAAGCATACCATGTTCAGCATTAAACTTTTGTTCCGATTCGTTTAAGTGTGCCTGCAAGGCACTAATTTCACTTTGGTGACGCGCTAGTTCATCTTCACCGGCCTGAATTTTTTTAGCTGTGGCACGCATTTGCTGATTAACTGTTTCTAATTCATTTTTAACCTGATTGGCTTGTTTTTCATATTGCATACTCTCTTGTTGCACACGTTTAGCAGCAGCTTCAACCTGAGCCAAATCATCGGCTGATAAATTATTTTTTTGGGCTTCTAAGGTCATTTGCATTGCCGCTGAAATATTTTTCTTTGGTGGTAAAGGTGCCACATTAACCCGTGCCCATACCACTTCAAGCGGCACTAGGCAGAAAGCACAAAAAATCAGTAGTCTTAACTTTGTCACGGCGTTCCTTTATTTTTCTAGTAATGAATGACCGGTCATTTCCTGTGGCTGCTCAATATGCAATAAATCCAGCAAGGTTGGGGCAATATCAGCTAATTTTCCGTTTTCCAATCCCTTGACGGTGCTCGGTGCATTGTAGAGTACGGCACGAACTTTGCCGACGGTATGCGCCGTGTAAGGTTCGCCGGTTGTTTCATCAACCATTTTTTCCACATTACCATGATCAGCGGTAACCAATAAAACACCACCAACTTCTTTAATAGCATCAGCGACTCGCCCTAAACATTCGTCCACAGCGGCTACAGCTTTTAACGCGGCAGCCATAATTCCCGTATGCCCGACCATATCGCCGTTAGCATAGTTACAAATAATGGTATCATATTTACCGCTTTTAATAGCTTCAACCAGTTTATCGGTCACTTCATAAATGCTCATTTCCGGTTTTAAGTCATAGGTAGCCACCTTCGGACTGTTAATCAAAATGCGATCTTCGCCATTAAACATTCTTTCTTCGCCACCGTTAAAGAAAAAGGTAACGTGCGCGTACTTTTCCGTTTCGGCAATGCGTAATTGGGTTAAACCATGATTTGCCACCACTTCACCATAAATATTTTTCAGGGCTTCCGGAGCAAAAATCGTTTTCATAAAACGATTGTGGTCAACCGAATATTCAGCCATGCCGACATCAATAGAGAATTTGACGGTTTTCTGACGAACAAAACCGGTAAATGTATCATCAGCCAAAGCATAGAGTATCTCGCGTGCTCGATCAGCTCTGAAGTTAGCCATTAAAATGGCATCACCGTCAGCCGCACCGGCATAATTTCCGATAACACACGGTAACACAAATTCATCGGTTACACCGGCCGCATAGGAAGCACTCATTGCTTCATCGGTGGAGTTATAGCGTTTACCGGTGGCGCTGACAATATTATTATATGCTAATTCCACTCGATCCCAACGCTTATCTCTATCCATGGCATAAAAGCGTCCGGAAAGGGTTACCACTTGAACATTTGCCATATTTTTGGTTGCTTGGTTAAACTCGGCTAAAAAGCCTTGCGCCGAACTTGGCGGTGTATCTCGACCATCTAAGAAAGCGTGGACATTAACTTTAATATTATTGCGATTTAAAATTTCACACAAAGCCACCATGTGCGCTTGATGCGAATGCACACCACCCGGTGACATCAGCCCCATCAAATGGCAGGTTTTACCGTTTTGCTTTAAAGTATCAATCAATTCGACAACCACCGGATTTTTTTCTAAAGTGTGCTCGGCGATGGCTTGATCAATTTTCGGTAAATCTTGCATCACCACGCGTCCGGCGCCCAAATTCATGTGTCCAACTTCCGAGTTACCCATTTGCCCGTCCGGTAAACCCACAGCTAAACCACTGGTTTCAATTAGAGAGGTCGGACAAGTTGCCACCATGTGGTGCCAATTTGGTGTTTGTCCTTGCTCAATAGCATCGTCTTGTGTTGTTTTTTCTCGATATCCCCAACCATCCAAAATGAGTAACATCACCGGTTTTTGCATTATTTTTTTCCTTTCCTCTATTTTAGCAAAACATTTAAACTGACATCATTATATATAATAAAACAAAATTTAAAAGCACTATTTATAATTTTATAAACAGGCTTATTTTTTAAAGCGTAAAAAAGTAATTTTTATTGACAGATGAATATCGTACTCATAAATTAAGTTTTAGATTGGGAAGAAAATATGAAAAAATATGTTTTATTGAGTGGTTTCATGCTTTTTGCCACACCGGTTGCAGCCGGTGAGTGGGTTTATGATATAAGCGGTGTTGCTAACGGCTTTTACGGCTATAGTGAATATGCTGAGCGTTATCGGCAGGATTATCACCATCATCATACACCGGTTAGCGCAGAAGTCTATACTTCTGCCGGTTATCGGTTTGATAACGCAACCGAATTTAAAATTGGTTTGGATGGTCAGATTTCCGGTGGTAAAGAAGTTAAAGATTATAACCACGGCACATGGGGTGAAAATATTTATGGTTCGCTGAATAGTAAATATGGTGAGTTGACTGTTGGCCAAGTTTATAATGCAGCGTATCAATTAGCTGTCGGTGCACCATCGATTGGTGCATTTCGGGTGAATAATTCACCATTGACAGACTTTATTGCTAATCCGAATTGGCAACGTCATCATCGCACAACCTCATATCGAACGCTTAATTCAACCTATTTAAATACGGATGCCGATGCTCCTAAGATAAGCTACACAACGCCGGAGTGGTATGGTGGTAAGGCGGCTTTTTCTTATACGCCGGATAGCTATTCGGAGGCAGGTCTTATCAATAAACACAGCCGTTATGATAACCGCTCATCTTATGCAGCCGGTTTGTATCATAATTTAGTGACAGATTGGTTGGAAGTTGAGAGCTCACTCGGTTATGCTTATAATCGCAAAAACAATCAAGAAGCATCAGCCGGTTTGAGTTTATATCGTAAAGGGTGGACTTTGGGTGGTTCGTATCGCCAAAGTTGGATCACCGGTAGTGATTATCATTTAAACATTCGCACGCACGATGATCAACCGCTGTTTTATGACGGCTACCGTGAGGGTAGGGCGTTTAATGTTGGTCTGAGTTATGAAATCGGTCCGTTTAAAACCGGTGTGTCGTATTTTGCCGCTTATGCACGCAAAACCGATAATAAGGACAAGATTGTCAGTTGGGCGAATCGTTTTGCCATCAATAAATATTTGGCTTTATATTTAACTTGTGCTTATGCCGAATATAAAGGTCAACGCGACGATATGAACGGTAATCGCGGTTATGCAACAATCGGTGGTATAGAACTCAGCTTTTAGGAATTTTTATGGTAGATATTCTGATTTATAGTTCTAATGAAAATTTTAAACAAGATTTGCAAAATCAAATCAGCCGCTTTATTTCGGATAGCCGTTTTGTTACTGATTTGCCTGATATCATTATTGTTGATGATGAACCGGCGGCTTTTAGAGATTTAAGGCAGCTGTATTCACAAATTCCGATTGTGTTTTTAGGGCAGATGACAGATTTTAACGAAACAAATTTGAATATAATGTTAGGGAAACCATTTCGTCTGAACCAACTATTGGATATATCTCGTGCTGCTAATCATAAACTTGATTATTCAGTTGACGGTTATTTACGTTTTAATGATTATGAATTGCGTCCGCGCCAAAAAGAAATTGAAGACCTAACTTCAGCGCAAGTTTATAAATTGACTGAAAAAGAAATTAAAATTCTGAAATATTTGTATAAAAATGCACATCAATATGTTGATAAAACCGATTTGCAAACCAATGTTTGGGGTTATCATCAAGAAGTAGCAACACATACTATTGAAACACACATTTATCGTTTGCGTCAAAAAGTGGAGCAGGGGAATCGGCATTTAATTGCCACGGAAAATGGTCAATATCAACTGATTATGAGAGATACTCATGCCTGAATTACAAAAATTACAAACTGAAAAGCTTCAATTGCAGCCGCTTAAAATATTGCAAGAGGCACTTGGCTATATCAAAGCTAAATCAATATTTTTTGCTTTGGTGCTGATTTTTAATATAACATATCTTGGACTTTACGATGTAATTAGCGGTGGTTTTTCTAATCCGTTGAGTATATTATGGCTTGTCGGATATTATATTTTCTGGTGTGTGTTTTATCGCTACTACTACGGCTTACGGCCATATTTTTTCCTTAAGGCGATCACCGCCAGTTTAAAGCCTTCTACCAAAGCGGTTGTTGTCTTGTTTTTGGTGATGACGCTTATCGCACTTTTACCAATGTTGCCGCTTTTTCTGGGGTATAATGATTTGTATTTGACTTTTTATGAAAACTATATGCATATGATTGAGAGTTTGTCGCACCAAGAACCAACAGCAGAAGTTTGGAACGGTATCATGGTGGTCTATGGTGTGTTTTGCCTACTCGCGCCAAGTTTGATTTGCCAGCCGTATATGGCGTGGATTGCCTCGTTGTGTCGGCGTAGTTTTTCTTTTAAACAAGTGCGTGAAAAAATGCAGGGCAATTATTGGAACTTGGTTTTCATTTCATTAGTTCTTGTTTTTCCCGAGGCCTTCATTGATCGAATGGCAAAAAGCGGTGATTTATTCGGTTATGTCAGTATTAGTCTCAATGCTCTTTTATTTATATATACCAACGTTGTCTTTGCAAAAATTTATGATTTTTTTTATGGCTCTGATCAATCATAAAAAAAAATCCTCTCAACAGATAAGTTGAGAGGTCATTGGATTTCTTCTTTTAAGCTTGTACTATTTCGGCAACAGCGCCAGAGCTTGGTTGGAAAAGTCTTTCATTTTCATGGCGCTGGCATGCAATTGCTGATGTTCACTTACCGAAAGTTTTGGCATAATCACGTGAAAAATACCGCGACGATTGATAACCGTCGGTAAAGAGAGGCAAACATCTTTAACGCCTTCAACTTCATCATGATGCGATGAAATTGTCAGAATTGAATAGTCGTTGTTGTTAATGGCACGACAAATTTGCGTTAAAGCACCGGCAATGCCATAGCAAGTTGCGCCCTTACCTTCAATAATAGAATAAGCCGCATTGACAACCCCGTCGTTGATCTCGGCTTTTTTTGCATCATCTAAAACTTTACCGACCGATTGCGCATATTCTTCTAAAGAAAGCGTTCCGGCCTCAGCGCTTGACCACACTAAAACTTCGCTGTCGCCATGTTCACCCAAAACATCGGCATGCACCGACTTGGTTGAAACGCCTAAATAAAAGGCCAATAAGGTTCTGAAACGTGAGGTATCCAACACCGTGCCGCTACCAATAACCCGTTCTTTGGGAAAGCCTGAAAGTTTGAGGGCGATTTCAACCATAATATCAGCCGGATTAGCGGCTATGAGAAGGATGGAATTCGGGGCATATTTAGCCACCTGCGGGATAATAGCTTCAAAAATTGCCACATTACGGCTGAGAAGGTCAATGCGCGTTTCTCCCGGTTTTTGATTGGCACCGGCAGTAACAATAACCACTTCACAACCATCTAAATCAGCATAATTTCCGGCCTTAACTTTTCCGGCACTGGTGAATGGCGCAGCATGGGCAATATCCATTGCTTCAGCCATCGCTTTTTTTTCATTCATATCAATCAGCACCACCTTATGCGCTACACCGGTCATCATTAGTGAAAATGCTGCAGCACTTCCAACTGAACCGGCCCCGATAATTCCAACTTTCATCTTAATCTCCTAAATTCTATAAACATTAAATCATCACTTTATATAGACAATTTATCTGAAAATGCAACAATTTTTTCAAGAAGTGTTTTTTAAGCGGTCGTCCCTCGATTCCACTTCCTCTTATACTGTCATCATTCGATTCCGGAGAAATCGTTCAGGGATCTTCGAATTATTTTTTTTGATTGATACACAAAAATGGGTTGAGAAAATCCCAACCCATTGAAAATAAGATTTTTTCGTTCCGATTAACGTTTCGAGAACTGATAAGAACGACGTGCTTTAGCCTTACCATATTTCTTACGTTCAACCACACGGTCATCACGAACGAGCAAGCCTGCACTCTTTAATGTCGGTCTTAATTCCGGCTCATATTCGTTCAAAGCTTTAGAAATACCGTGACGAATAGCACCAGCCTGACCGGACAAGCCACCGCCCTTAACCGTGCAAACAACGTCGAATTCATTTTCGCGATTAGTGATAACGAACGGTTGGTTAATAACCATTTTCAAAACCGGACGAGCAAAATATTGGTCAATCGAACGATCGTTAATGGTAATATTGCCATGTCCCGGCATAATCCATACGCGTGCAACGGCATCTTTTCTTTTACCTGTGGCATAAGAACGGCCTTGCTTATCTTTAACTGCTTTGCGTGTTGCTTTTGCTTCCGTTTCAACGGTTGCGGTTGTTGCAACAGCTTCTTTTATATCTTGCAAAGATTCAATTTTCTTTCTAGCCATTATAATGCACTCCTTTTATTCTTCGGGTTTTGTGCGGCAATATCCAAAACAATCGGATTTTGCGCCGTATGCGGATGATTTTCACCGGCATAAACTTTTAACTTGGTCATCATCTGACGGCCGAGCGGATTGCGTGAAATCATGCGCTCAACAGCCTTTTGAATAACACGTTCCGGAAAACGACCGGCCAAAATTTTACCAGCTGTGGTATCTTTAACGCTACCAACATAACCGGTATGTTTATAATAGTGTTTATCCGCCAATTTCTTGCCGGTTAATTTAACCTTTTCGGCATTGATGACAACAACATAATCGCCACAATCCAAATTCGGTGCAAAATAAGGCTTATTCTTACCGCGTAAAATTTTAGCAATTTCAGCGGAAAGACGACCTAAAATAACGCCGCTGGCATCGACA
>ONQU01000012.1 GCA_900320035.1 uncultured Rhodospirillaceae bacterium
AGGTTGTGGTTTGTGCATGGTTAATGAAAAAATTAAAGCTCGCTTAGACGATTATAAAAAACAACAGGAAGAACCGCAAACCGTGCGCGGTATGGACTTAAAAACATTAGCAACCGAGGATATTCCGCAGAAACAACAAAACAAAGCGCAAAGAGCACACTTGCAGGCAAACATCGGTTATGCTTTTTTGGGTGTATATTTTATTTTCTTTGCTTTGTTTTATCAAATAATCAAGCCGTGGCGCCAATTTTGGCAGGAAGCCGGAATTTTTGCACAACTTATTTTCGTTTTATTTATAGCTTTTGGTTTGCAAAAACTACTTGCTAAATTACCGATGTATATTCCTCTGCTGCAAAAGCCGACGTGGCGCAGTATGATGTTTATTTTTGCTTTTGTCTGCGTGGTTTTAGCCATGGTGGCAATCAATCATTTTACTTTAGATTTTTATAAATTAGCGCAATAGTTTCCTTTGGGTAACTATCTCACTTAAAAGTGCCTACTTTTCAAACGCAAAAAAAGTTATATATTGTCAGAAGAAAGGTTTAATGAGGTTTTGAAGATGAAAGCATTAAATAAACTAAATATATCTGGCGCTATGGTCTATCCGCTGATTGAGGGGGGTAAAGGCATTAACGGCACCGATGGTAAAAGTTCCGGCGCTTGGGCTAAAGAAGGCGGCGTTGGCACGATTTCTATGGTTAGTCCGACCGAAATTTCATTGGAAGGAACAATTATTCCGGAAATTTTTCATGAAAAAATCAGAGCCTTAAGGCATCGTGAAATGGTTGAGTATGCCATCAGAGGCGGTATCAGCCAAGCGCAAATTGCCCACGAAATTGCCGGTAATAACGGCCGTATTCACATCAATATGCTATGGGAAATGGCTGATTCGGAAGAAGTGATTACACGAGTTTTAGATGGAGCTAAAGGTCTGATTCACGGTGTTACTTGCGGCGCCGGTTTGCCATATAATTTGGGCGCAATTGCGGCAGAGCGCGGTGTTTATTACTATCCGATTGTTTCTTCGGCGCGTGCAATGGGTATTTTATGGAAACGTTCATTTAAAAATTATGGCGAATATTTAGGTGGTGTGGTTTATGAAGATCCGTGGTTGGCGGGCGGCCATAACGGATTATCAAATGCTGAAAATCCGCAAGAACCGCAGCGGCCTTACGAGCGCTTGGTTACTTTGCGGCAAACACTTAAAGACATCGGTTTGCCGGAGCTGCCAATTATTATCGCCGGTGGTGTTTGGAGTTTGAGCGATTGGCAAGAATATATTGATAATCCGGAGCTTGGTAATGTGGCTTTTCAATTTGGTACACGGCCGATGATTACCAAAGAAAGCCCTATTAGTGATGCTTGGAAAATGTTGATGCTTCGCGCGCAAAAAGGCGATGTAATTTTGCAAAAATTCAGCCCGACCGGCTTTTTCTCATCGGCAATTAAAAATAAGTTTTTGAGCAATTTAATGCGTCGGAAAAAGGCCGAAATTAATTATAGCGATACGGCAACTGAGGAAATGACGCTGTTGTTGCCGATTTCGCCGTTGAAAGCCGTTTATATCAATCCGAGCGATAAAACAAAGGTTGAGGAACAACGTCATCAGGGCTATTCGATGATTAAGGAAACACCGGATTCAACTTTGGTCTTTTTAACACCGAACGAATGGCTGGAAATGCAAAAAGAACGTGCCGAATGTGTCGGCTGTTTGTCGCAATGCCAATTTTCCGGCTGGTCACGGGCAACCGGTTCTACCGGCAAAATTCCGGATCCGCGCACCTATTGTATTCATCATACGCTGATGGATATCGGCCATGGCGGCGATATTGAAAATAATCTCGCCTTTGCCGGTCATAATGTCTATCGTTTCGGTCAAGATCCAATGTATGCACATAATCATATACCGAGCGTGCATGAACTGTTTAAGGCTATTTTAGAGGGAAAATAAATCAGGAGCACTAAAATAAGGCTTGATTTAAAATATATTTTAAGTAAAGTAAGTCTAGTTTAATTTTTATTTAGGAGATATAAAATGCCTTCAGTAATTAATAATGCTTGTATTAAGTGCGGTGCTTGTGCATCGATTTGTCCGGTGAGTGCTATGCACTTGTGTGATAGCCAAATGGTTATTGATCCGGATGTTTGTATTGATTGCGGCGCCTGCATTGCCGAATGTCCGGTCAGCGCCATTTCTACTGACGCTGAAGCTGATGCGGCAACAGTTCAGTTCAATGCCGAGCAAGCAAAAGTTTGCCCGAGCGCAAATGACTAATTCGATGTAAGAGGGAACAACTCAGGTATTTTCTACCTGAGTTTTTTTTATATGCAGAGCTTATGAGCGTGAACTATACCAATGATTATTTACTGGATAAACAGGTGAAAATTTTTCAGCCTGTTGACGGTTATCGTGCTTCAACCGATGCTGTGTTATTGGCGGCAATGGTTAAGACCGATACCAAAAATGTTCGCATTTTAGATGTCGGCTCCGGTACCGGCGCGGTATCGCTATGTTTAGCCCAGCGCTTCCAACAGCATAATGTTGAAATTCATGGTCTGGAAATTCAACCGGAATTAGCCGAACTTGCCAATATGAGTGCTCAAGCCAACGGTTTTACCTTTTTGCAATATTATCAGGCAGATATTCGCCAACAATTGGGTAACGAAAATTTACAACCTTGCAGTTTTGATATTGTTATAACGAATCCGCCATACAGTGACAACGATTTACCTTCACCGAATAAAAGTAAGGCAACGGCGCATAATTTGGACCATTTCGATTTAATGGCTTGGTTGAAGTTTTGCGTGAAAATGACCAAGCCGTTTGGTCATATTTATTTAATCAACCGTGCCGCCGCTCTACCACAAATTTGCACGGCTCTTGCCGGTCGAGCCGGGGGTTTAACAATTTTGCCACTTTATTCAAAAACCGCACAAAAGGCCAAGCGGGTTATCGTTGTTGCGCAAAAAGATTCTAAAGCGCCGGCACAAATTTTACCGCCTTTTGTGGTGCATCAAGAAAATGGTGAATATACCGCCGCTGCGCAAAAAATTTTACGTGAAGGTCGCGGCTATGATAATATTTGCGAATGATATTTTTTAAACTATTCTACCAGTAATTCCAAAGCTGTTGAAATATCTTCATCTTTATCGGCACGCGGTTGCGGCGAACATTCGTCGTGTGCATCATATTCGGTGCAGATATCCGGCATTACACCTTTTTCGTGGATAATTTTGCCGGACGGGGTAAAAAATTGTTCACCGGTCAAAACCAACTGACCGCCGTTCGTCATTTTTGTAACGTTCTGAATTGTACCTTTACCAAACGTGCGTGTGCCAACCAACTTGGCGCGTGATTGCTCCTGCAAACCGGCGGCAATAACTTCAGCGGCGGAAGCGGTATTGCCATCGACTAAAATGACCAGCGGCTTTTTAAAAATACATTCATCAGATGATGTATAGTAATGTTTGTGAGCGCCATTACGACCGGCGGTGAAGGTGATGATTTCGTTGTCGGTGAAAAAATCGGCGGTTTTTAATGCTTCATTCAAAATGCCGCCGGAATTGCCGCGTAAATCCAAAATAACGCCTTCTGCCTTTGGATTTTCACGCAGAGCTCTTTCAATTTGCATAGCGGTTTGCTTATTAAATATACCAACGCGCAGGTATAAGATATTATCAATCATTCTGTCACCAAAAGTATGGTGAAAAATATTGCGTTCGTCTTCCGGTACATAATCAAACTTAGAATAATAATGCGAATATTTATCTAAACTTTGCGTCATTTTCTTCATCAGCAAATCGGGTAATTCATAATCATGAACGGCAATTTCGGGGGATATTTTAGCGGCGGCATTTAAGGTATCGGCAATATTTTCACTCCATATTTTCAGATTATCATCTGTCGCAAACGGAAGAACAGCGGTGATTTTACCGTTATGATAAACATAAATGCGATCAGGACCTTTAGAAACGGTAAAACGCTTATCAAAATCGGTTAATATTTGCAGGCCGTCGGTTATCAGCTTTGCATTATCGACATCATGCAAAGACTCTTCATTTAATATGGTCAGCATTTCGTTGATTAAAGCAGTATCAAGCTTCATGGCTTGGGCGGTGGTTGTTAGGCCGTAAAACACAGATAAAAGCATTAGAAATTTTTTCATTTACATATCCTCAAAAGTTGCAATCAAAGCCGTGTGGTCAGATGATTTTTCAGTTTGCCGAAGTGCGCGATCAACTCTGCACTCTTGTAATTTATCAGTCAGCGCCGGTGAAGTCAAAATATAGTCTATACGCAAGCCTAAGTCATTGGCAAAAGCGGTTGCTCCATAATCCCAATAAGTGTAGCCGTTAGTTTGGGGATAAAGTTGGCGAAAAGCATCAGTGTATCCCATATATTGCAAGCGATTGAGCTTGTTCCACACTTCTGGTCGGTAGAGGGCACCGCCGGCAAAAAGCTCAGGGTTGTAAACATCGTGCAGTGTCAGCATAATATTAAAATCACCACCCAAAATAACATTTTTCCCGCTCTTTAAGAGTCGCTCGGCATGAGCCAAAAAAGCATCAAGCCATTGCAATTTATAGGCAAAACGAGAGGTATCTTGCGGGTTGTTGGCCGGTGGGTTGCCATTTGGCACATAAACCGAAGCAAACGTATAATCACGACCTTTGATTGAGGTTTCCACCTCTAAATAACGGGCATTTTCATCATTGAAATTCGGCAAATTTTCTTGGATTACGTTAAGCGGATAGCGACTTAAAACCGCCACCCCGTTATAACTTTTTTGCCCCAATACTTTGGCCTCATAACCACTCATCTGCAAATCGAAAAAAGGAAAGTTATTAAATTCGCACTTTATTTCCTGTAAGAGCAAAATATCCGGCTGATTAGCTGTTAACCATGCACACAATTGCGGCAATCGCGCGTTAATTGAATTGATATTTAAAGTGGCTATTTTCATTTTTTATTTTCCTTGACCTGATTATAGGCACATTTTTACGAAATAAAAGATTTTTTTTATAACGTTAAGCTATTTTAAAACATTGACTGTTAAAATAGAGGTAAGATTAAGCAAAGTGAGGCTGTTATGTATCAAGATTTTTTTAATCGTAATGATGATTATTTAGATGAGTTCAAACAAAAAGTGGCGCGGCAGAAAATTGCAGCTTTTGAGGAACGCCGGGCTGAATTGGCACGCACGCGCAATAATTTTCTTGGTACTTTTGCCGGTATTGCCTTAGCGGCAGTTGTTGGGTGGTTTATCCTTTCGCCGCAATATGCTGAAAAAAATAAAGAGATTCCGCTGATTAAAAGGCCGTCGATGGCGGTTAAAATTAAGCCGGAAAATCCCGGTGGAATGGAAATTCTTAATCAAGATAAAGATGTTTATCGATTAGTGGAAAAGAAAGAAATAGATAATACCGTGGTAGAAAATTTATTGCCGGCACCGGAACAACCAAAGCTGCCGGATATTGTACCGGATGTAGCCGATATCGATGAAAATGCGGCTAATTTAGATGAAATTGTTGAGGAAGTGGCAGAACCGGCGATATCGGCGGCGATTGTGCCGGAAAAACCAAAAGATGTTTTGGATACACCGGCACCGGCGCCGACAGTAAAGGATGAAACAGTTGAACCTAAAGCTGAAGTAAAAACCGAAGCAGAAACAGAAGTTAAAAAGACGGTAGAATCCAAACCTGAACCGGCAACCATACAAAGCGGCGGAAAATGGCAAATTCAGTTGATTGCTTCGAAAAATAAAGCTGCTGTTGAGCAAACATGGAATAACCTAGCTAAAAAATATGTGGACTTGCAAAAATATACTCATGAAATTCAAACCACTGACTTAGGCGCACAAGGTATTTTTTATCGGTTGCGGGCTGGTGCTTTTGCCAGCCGTGATGAGGCAGCAAAAGCTTGTGCCACACTTAAGGCTAAGGGTTTGAGAGATTGTATTGCAAAAGAACGCTAGAGGTGGAAATGAAGCCTATTTTACCGGCCTTTTTATCGGTTCAAGGTTTAAGCTTAACAGATGCCGAAAAGCGCTTATTTGCGCAATATAATCCTCTTGGTGTTTGTTTGTTTGCACTTGGTTGCAATAATATACAAGATAAGGCACAACTGGAAAATCTAACCAAGCAAATAAAAGAAACTATCGGCCGTGAAGATGTATTGATTGCTGTTGATCAAGAAGGCGGGCGCGTGCGACGTTTAACCGAATCGCATTGGACACCGGTGGCGGCACAAGCAGAGATAAAATCTGCGGTAAAAGCAGATTTGCATGCCCGTCTGATTGCTCATGATTTGAAATCAAGCGGCATTAATGTTAATTTTGCGCCGGTGCTTGATGTACTTTATGAAGAAACCAATGCTGTTTTACGCAGCCGCTGTTTTGGTGCAGATGAAAATAAAGTTGCTAAACTTGGTGCGGCAATGGTAAAGGCTTACAAGGCTTGCGGTGTTTGTCCGTGTGTTAAACATTTACCGGGGCATGGACGAGGGCAAGCTGATCCGCACCTGCACTTACCAGTTATCAACGCAACTCGAGCCGAATTAGAGCAAGATTTTTATCCGTTTAAACAACTTAAAAATGCCCCGATGGGAATGGTGGCGCACATCGTATTAAGTGCTGTTGACCCGAAAAAACCGGCAACTTGTTCGGAAAAAGTGATTAAAGAGATTATCCGCCAAGAAATAGGCTTTAAAGGATTATTGATTTCAGATGCCATTGTGATGCAGTCGTTACAAGGAAATATTGTCGAGCGAGCAAAGCGGTGCTTAACAGCGGGTTGCGATGTGGTATGCTTGGGTAATACTGATTTTGCTGCAAATGTAGCGTTATGTGAGAGTGGATTAGAATTAAGCGAGGCGGCAGCAGAAAGATTGCAGACCGTACAAAAAATTATAACTAAGCCGCTCCCAATGGCAAATTATGCATATTTACAAAATAAGTATTGTCGCGGCTTAAAAAATATTATATCGTACAACAGTGAATATGATGCAACAGAGGTTTTGAATCGTTTGCGTCAACAATAATAAAAGGAGATAAAAATGTTTGGATGGATATTGGTTATCGTTATTGTTTTAGCGATTTTTAATGCTGAAAAATTACCGAGTTTGAAGAAGCAGGTTGAAGAAAAACTTAAAGGTGGTATGGTGGCGGCTAAAGAAGGTTCGAAATTAGCCAAAGATAAAATTCAAAAAGTGAAAACGGATATTGAAAGCAAAAAGGCCGAAGCGGCAAAAGTGGAACCGGAAGAAAATACACCCGAAGAAATAGCCGAATCGATGGAATTTATGGGTACCTTCGTGCAAGAAGAAGAAAAAAAGAAAGCAACTAAAAAATCGGCTGACAAGAAAGAGTAAGATTTAGGTACAATTTCTATAAATCCAGCATTGTTTTTATTTTTTCCGGCCAATCGTTTGCGCCGCTGTATGGGGTGGTAAATTCGAGCGTGGCCGGAAGTTTGTTTTTGAGCCACGTACGTTGGCGTTTGGCATATTGGCGCGTATGTAGTTTTGCCAGATCAACAGCTTCTTGCAAAGTTGTTTTGCCTTGGACATATTGCATCATTTCCGGTACTCCAAGGGCTTTCATTGCCGGTAAATCAGACGCCAAATTCATTGTTGCCAGTTTTTGTATTTCTTTCAAAGCATTTTGTTGATAGACCATAATATCCAAGCGCTGTTTGCAACGTTCTTCAATAATATCCAGCGGTGGCACAATTTTCACAACCGTAAAATTCGCTTCGGGTAATTTTTTGATGAGCGGTTTTTGGTACCACTCGGTTAAAGTTTGACCAGTAAAGGTGATAATTTCCATAGCGCGCGTGATTCGTGTCGAATCGTTGGGATGCAGTTTCTGTGCCATTAGCGAATCGTGTTGCAACAAGAAGGCATAGCGTTCAGCCAAACTTTTTTGCTGTATCTGTTGTCTTATCTCCTGCGGCACTTCGGGAATGGGGGTAACACCATTGATAAGTGCGTCAATATACATACCTGTTCCGCCCACCACAATCGGTAAACGCTTTTCTTGCCAACAACGTTTAATTTCTGCTACGCATAAATCAAGCCATTCCACCACATTACCGCGTTTAGAACATTCATAAAGCTCAAACAAACGGTGTTCGGCTTTTTGTTTTTCTTCGGCACTCGGGGTTGCGGCAATAATCGGAATATCTTTATAAATCTGCATAGCATCACAATTGAGGATAACGCCGTTAAGCTGCTGCGCTACATCAATTGCTAGCCGCGATTTACCGGAAGCCGTTGGACCGGCGATAATTAAAACTGGTGTGTTGTTATTCATCGAGCGGGCAACCTGTAATGAGTTGATTAAATTCATCAATTTTGCGCGCATACATAACCTCATTTTCACCTTTTAATCCCTCTTTTTTGCGGGCGATGACATATTGCGGTAAAAGTTTCTTTATTTCCGTTAGTGGTTGCGACCAAACGTGCGGGCGCAAGCGAATTTTTTTGCCCTGGCCGGCGGAAACTTTAGGCGTTATCTCTCCGCTGTCGGCATCTTCAAATTCCGTTAAAGTGAGCGCCACATTGTTCAAGCTGTTTGGTACCAGAAATTCTATGGTTTCACCGCTGTTGATATAATTACGGATTTCAAAAATGGCATCATCGTCTTGCCACTCGACAATTGAACCGGCAAACAGCCATTCACCCATGGTGCGGGTATATTCATAATTTTGGCTGATATCAGTTAATTTACCGTCATGAAAGCCTAAACAATAGCCGCGATTTTGCAGGGCATACAGCTCATCCATATATTTGCGATAATCCCAATTTGCAGGATTTTGATAATAGTCATCAATGGCTTGGCGATATGCACGTGCTACGGTGCCGGCATAATATTCGGTTTTGTTGCGGCCTTCGACTTTGAGCGAATCCATACCGATACGCAAAATATCATTTAAACGCGGCATGAGGCACATATCTTTAGAATTGAGTAAATAACCGCCATGCTCATCTTCAACAATTTCATAATATTCACCCGGCCTAAATTCCTCCTCAAGCAGAAATTCAAACGCTTTAGCATTATCCGGATTGATTTCTATTTCTTTTAGGGTGCCGTCTTTAAGCCGCAAATGCATTTTATAATGCCAACGGCAACAGTGTGCGCATTTTCCCTTATTGGCACTGCGGTCAGCCATAAAATTGGAAATCAGACAACGGCCGGAATAGGACATACACATGGCACCATGGATGAAACATTCGAGCAAAATATCGGGACAGCGAGCGCGAATTTCTGCCATTTCCGTAAAGGTGACTTCACGGCCAAGCACACACAGGCGAGCCCCCATTTGCTGCCAAAAGTTGACGGTTTGCCATGAACAAATATTGGCCTGTGTAGAAACAAAGCGGTTCAGTTCCGGCGCGTGTTGTTGCAGGTAATAAAAGACACCGGGGTCGGCAACGAGAACGCCGTCCGGTTGCAATTGCCGCAATGTTTGCACAAATTGCGGGAGTTTTTCCGCTTCTTCATTATGAATATACAGGTTTAAGGTTAAATAGATTTTTTTACCGTGTGCATGGGCAAATTCAATGCCTTCTTTTAAATCCTCTAAAGTGAATTTTGATTGCGTGCGCAGGCTCATATCCGGCGTGCCGGCATAAACAGCGTCGGCACCGTAAAGAATGGCAGTTTTGAGTTTGACCAGAGAACCGGCCGGTAAAAGAAGTTCAGCTTTTCTCATCATTTTTTGACCTCAATTTGGGTGGTAAGGGTTTCCATTTGCCCGAAAGGTGTTGATTCTACCAAAATACGGGCAATGAATGGGACGCCGGTTGACTTATCTTTAAGTATCCAGAAGTGGACAGGGGTATCGCTATTGAGCATAAAACCGGCGTCGGCATCGTCTAAAATTTCTAATTTATATTCGCATTTTAGGGCTTTACCGCTAAAGTATGGTGTTTCTATTTTTTCTTTAGCAAGGGTTTTGACTTTGGAGCGCGAATAGCGTTTACCGTTGAATGAATAACGCTCGAAATCGCAATTATCTTTTTGCACAATTTGCCAGCTTAATTCGGCAAATGTTGACAATAAGTCGTTTGAGCTTGGATATTGAGCATCTGTTTCAATGGTATCTTGGCGACGTTTTTCATCTTTTTGGCTGATGCGATATTGCGGTATGCCGTTTTGGTACACAATTTCTTTACTTCGTTTATGAAAACGCGATTGTGCGGTTAGAAAATAGCTTTGCGGCCGAAAAGACTGTTTATCAAAAATGCCGACGGCGTGATAAGAGGCATTAAAAGGATAAATAGTTCCAAAAGTTCCGGTGGTTGCAACCGTGGTTTTTATATCGTAATCGTGATTATTATAAAACTTATAAGTAAAAGTTTCACGGCTGACATCAAAATAACCGATGGTCGTTTCAAGCCGGTGAAAAACTTCCAATGCCATCGCCGGAAAAGTCAAAAGAGAAAAGATAAATATGTAGAGTAGTCCGTGTTTCATTAGCCAATCCTTAAACAATTGTCCCTACAATAGCAGAAAATTTCAGATTATAAAGGGAAAAATGCATGGCTAAAAAAGTTTTGTTGGTTTATGGCGGATTTTCGGCAGAAAGAGAAGTGAGTATCAGTTCTAAAGACGATATTGCCGCAGCTTTAAAAAGCAAGGGATATATGGTTATTGAGCATGATTTAACCGATGTATGGGCATTGGTTGATGTTTTACGCCAAGAAAAGCCTGATGTGGTGTTTAACGGACTTTACGGTAATTGGGGAGAAGATGGTGAAATTCAAGGCCTTTTGGATATGTTACAGATTCCCTATACCCATTCGGGTATGTCAAGTTCGGCGGTTGGGATGAATAAGGCTATGAGTAAATTGATAGCCGAAGCACATGGCATTAAAACGGCACAAGGTTTTGCTTGCAGCGCCGGCGAATATTTGCACCAACAGCAAAATCTGTCGTTGCCGCATGTGGTTAAGCCGGTTGCCGATGGCTCAAGTGTGGGTGTTTATATTGTTAAAAATGCCGATGATGCCGCGAAGGTCAGTTATTTTGATGAAAAAATGCCGGTGTTGGTGGAAAAATATATAGCCGGTCGCGAATTAACGGTAATGTGTTTAGAGGGCAAAGCATACGTGGTTACAGAGTTGCAAGCCACAAATGAATTTTATGATTATAACGCCAAATATACAGCCGGTAAAACCAAACATATCTTGCCGGCTGATTTGCCGGCAGAGGTTACGCGAACTTGTTTGCAATATGCTGAAATAATGCACCGAGCAATTGCTTGCCGAACGATTTCGCGGTGTGATTTTCGCTATAATCCGCAAGACGGCGTGGTGTTTTTGGAAATTAACACCAACCCGGGCATGACATCATTATCATTGGTGCCGGAACAAGCGCAATATATTGGCGTTTCCTATGCCGATTTATGTGCTAAACTGGCTGAAAATGCAACATTTCGGCGGCGATAAAAGCCATATTGCAAAAAAATTTTATTGATAATGAAAAAAAATGCTTGATTTCTGAAAAATTTACATATATAAACGTTTTTGTGAAATGCGATGGGCGCTTAGCTCAGCTGGAAGAGCATCTCGTTTACACCGAGAGGGTCGGGAGTTCGAACCTCTCAGCGCCCACCAATCAAAACCACCCGCAAGGGTGGTTTTTTTATACAAACGCGAGAGGTTCGAACGACCAAGGGGAGCTGGAGGAAAGAAAACAAGCTGAATGCTTGTTTTCTGACGACAGGCGAAGGTTGCTTTTGAGCTAGCTAGCGTAAGCGACGCACAGCGAAAAAAATGCAACCGAGTGACCGAAGCGAGCGTCAGCGAAGCAAGAAGAGTCCTACAGCGCCCACCATAAAATAATGCCTCGTAAAAACGAGGCATTTTAGCTAACGACTATCTATTTCAGGATTCATTGAAAGTTTTAACTTTGCTTTTTGTGTTGGAAATTTATGTGAAATTATAAAGCGTTCTTTTGATGTTCCTGTTCTTTTTACTCTTCTTTTACCACTTCTATAAGAGTAATGTTTCACTTTCGTACCGACACGTTCTATATTAGTTGTATCCTTTGTATTATCTTCATTATATGTAATCTCTACTACATTGTTATCAAATCTAGATGTACCTTCAACCTCCTTATATTCATAACCCAAGGCCTCGCGCATTTCCTTACCATAAGTATTATCCAGTTCTTGATAAAGATTTTCTACTTGCTTGGCTAACTTGTCAACTTCAGAATTACCACGGTTACGTTTATTATCAACGTGTATGGAATCTATTTGTATGCCTGTTTCTTTCGTTTTGTTTTGTAATATATCGGATTGCGTATGCCCACCATAATTACTAATATCCATTTCAAAATTCGGTTCAGTCATACAATACTTGGCAATCAACATCCCTTTATTTACAGAAGGAGACTTTAAGAGAGCCGTCATCATAGCCGTATTTCCGGTTTCCGCATCTTGATAATTAACATCTGCCCCTTTTTCTAAAGCTTTAACGACACCTATATAATCACCTTTCGTTGCTGCTTGCATCAAACTTTCATTTAATGGTTGCCGTATTTTTTGCAATTTTTGCTTTGCCTGTTCAAATTGAGTTAACCTGAATAAATACTTTTCTTTAATGCTTTTAATTTTTGCACTATCGGTTTTTCGCTCAGCATATCTTTCAATATGTCCGTCTTGCACTTTAGCTTTTACGAATGAAGCTGTAGGATTCTCATTTTTAATATCATTCAGTATTTTCACTTTTTTTTCAGTTTTTGCGATTTTTTCATGTTCTTTTTTTTCAATCTCCCCATTGCAAGCAATTACGCCACCGGCAATATTAATTGCAACCAATAAACCAGCCAAAGCATACAAGTCCCAGTCACCACCTCCTCCATGAGAACCACCGCCTCCAGAAGAACTGCCTTTGCTTGAATTATTACTGCTAATCGCAGCCATTTGTATACCGTAAGCACCTGCCATGATTTTTTATCCTTACTAATATCGCATTATGAGTATATTTTAGCATAAATTACAGATTTTGTCAATACATTATATCATTATATATTTACATTAGTCGCTAATTTCTAAAATTTAGATACTTTTTTACGTTTCGCGTCTTACAAGTTCGGGGTTGTGCATTTTTGATGAATACTTTTGAAAATACCATCAAATTGTAACATATTGAAATTAAATAAACTTTTAGTTTTATGGTCTGGCAACAAGGGTATCTGATTATAGGATTGAGTATCATAAGAGCCACCAATCAAAGCCACCCGCAAGGGTGGTTTTTTGTTGTCATGCCTCCAAACCGTTAGGTTTGGTCAAGGCATCTTCCGATTCATTAAAAACAATCACCGACTTCAACGATAACAAAATCGCTACAAATCACAACGCATCCGGCGCTGTATCGATAATTTTTTCAATTTGCTTTTTATATTTTGCCAACGCTTCCTGATTTTTCGGCGTCCAATTAACCGCCTCATCATTTAATGTCACCCATTTTAACTCTTTCTGCTTATTCGGCTCCACCACCTGAAGCAACGAAATATCGGTTGGTCGGCAAGCAAACCAATGCAGTTTATATTTATTATTTCTGACACTGCCAAG
>ONQU01000100.1 GCA_900320035.1 uncultured Rhodospirillaceae bacterium
ATGACAAAGGTTTCCGAATTTATCGTAAATTGATTGAATATATGCGTAATCGCCAAGAACATAACGGTTATATTGAAATTGAAACACCACGTATTATGAATCGTGTTTTATGGGAAACCTCCGGTCACTGGGATAAATATGGTGCGCACAATTATTCCGGACAGATGGAAGACGGCAGTATGTTCTGCGTTAAACCGATGAATTGTCCGGGTGGTTTGTTGGTGTATAAGCAAGGCGTGAAGTCGTATCGCGATTTACCGCTCAGAATGGCAGAATTTGGTAAAGTGAACCGTTATGAAGCATCGGGTTCGCTGATGGGATTGATGCGGGTGCGTGAATTTACCCAAGATGATGCGCATATTTTCTGCACACCGGAGCAAATGGAAGAAGAATGCATTAATACCATGAAGCTGATTTTTGACATTTATAAAGATTTCGGCTTTGATAAGGTAAAAATTTACTTATCAACCCGTCCGGACAGTATTTATCGCATTGGTTCTGATGAAATTTGGGATTTATGTGAAAACTCTTTAGCTCATGCTTTAGAAAAACATGGTTATGAGTATGAAATTAATCCGGGTGAGGGTGCTTTCTATGGTCCGAAGCTCGAATTTATTTTGCGTGATGCCATTGGTCGTGAATGGCAATGCGGAACTATTCAAGTGGATATGAATTTGCCGCAACGCTTCGATATTTCATATATCGGTGAAGATGGTGAAAAGCATCAACCGGTGATGTTACACCGTGCTTTGTTTGGTTCAATTGAACGCTTTTTGGGTATTTTAATTGAACATCATGCTGGTAAATTACCATTATGGTTAGCGCCACAACAAGCAGTGGTGACACCGATTGTCAGCGAATTTGATGATTATGCAAGCGAAGTAGCAGAAGCCATGCAAAAAGCCGGTTTGACTGCAACCACTGATTTACGCAATGAAAAAATTAATTATAAGGTGCGTGAACATTCGCTTTCGAAAATTCCGGTGATTGTGGTGGTTGGTGCTAAAGAAAAGGAAAATCGCACTGTTACGATTCGTCGTTTAGGTAGCGAGAAACAGCAAGTTCTGCCGCTTGATGAATTTATTAAACAAATGCAGCAAGAAGCGGAAATGCCGCATCGCTTTGAATAAATAAGCAAAATAGCTTTAAAAAAAACAAAACCACTCGGTTGAGTGGTTTTGTTTTTTTAATGAAGTCGCACATCCCTGCGACCTATAAATTTTTTCTCTTTGCCAGTTGTAACTACATAAGTCAACCAAAAGCCACCTTTATAGTTGTTTATGTAAACAACAAACTGATCACCAACTTTAGCAGAATCTAAGATCTGTCCGGCTTCTTTTATTATCCCTTCGTGTGGGGTATTATTATCCAGAAGCATCATAGTCATCAGACTATCTCGATTTTCAAAATATTCGAGGGATTCCATTGTTCTGAGTATCATTGCTTTATCGTCATCAGACAATTTAGCAACATCATTTTTCGGAGTCTGAGCACAGACTACGCTTGTGATAACACTCATGAGCGCTATGACAAGAATTTCTTTAATAATATGTGCCATAATAAAATTTCATTGAGTATGCTTATAACAAAAAAAATGGCAATGTAAAGGAAATTATTTAAAGAAGATATGACAAAATTTGTCTTGACAGTATTTGTGATTTAATACTAAAATGAGCATACAAATTGGAGTTGTGCTCAATGATTAAGTTTGCCGATTTAACATATTCAGAAGAAGAATTAACACAAGATGCCCTACATTTTTTAGAGACTGCTGTTTATGAACCGGGATATGTTGATAAGGTTAAAGAATTTGTGGCGGAAGATTTAGAAGATTTTACGCAATTTTATGACGATGATGAATATATTTTTTGCAATATATATTCTGATGAATTTCAGAAAGGCTATGTCACCGATGGTGACAGTGTTATGCCTAGAGCTGATTTTCGGCATCTAACGTCAACTATAGAAGATTTGTTTCAGTCATTTAATGTTGATGATGAAGAAATCGAACGCTATGTTTTTGCTCTTGATACCGAATTTCGCAAAAATGCTTATTGCTCACATATGGAACCTTATTTCGTCGGCACAGACGCTGTGGTGGCCACGGTTATGGTTGGTTATGCGCGAAATCCGTTATTTTCCATTTATTCCATGATACGTGAATGGGCAATGGCTCTACATTTTAAATATATGTATCCGGAAGCAATGCGTAAGTTTGGCTATCGTTACCAATTAATAAAAAATAATTTCAGCGGTGAAGAAAGGCTGAAAAGACTCATCAATTATCGCGATAAGTATAAACTGACATTACAACACACCGGAACCTTGCGAGCCATTCATTCCAGTGTGTTTGCCTATGTGTATCTCTATTTAAAATCGGTACAAACACGTGAGGTTTTAACTGCAGAACAATTTATTCTCGATAGCGCTTCATCACAAATATATTTACTTTTGCAAGGTGAGGCAATTCAAAATATTGACTATCCTGTGGTTCGTTATGCTTTGGATAAACTCAAAGAAGGAGAATATAAAAACCTTCTAAATAGTGATGGTTCAATCAACTGGATGACATTATATATGTTTGTTTTAGATGCCATTAAACATGTTGGTAGTGTTGATAAATTGCGCTATTTTGGTTTTGATAGTATTGATGCCCGTGCAATTCAATCATTTTGGAATAAAAGCGCTAATATGCAAGGTATGTTGAAAATTTTGCGGCGCTTAGCCATGGACAATAGTGACCCGATTATTAATCAATTGATTGAAATGTGTGAATATCGTTTGGGAAGACCGGATCGTTCTAAAGAAAAAATGGAACAATTTATTGAGGAAACAAGACGTCTTTTGATGCGTCGAGCTTTTGAATTAACACAGCCACGAACTATGGATCAAACCTTAATTGCCGCTTTTCCATCGGTGTTTTTGGTTTATTTCCAATGGCACCACAATTTGCGAACGATTTATCCCAAAGTACCTAAAAAACAGGTGGAAGAAAATACACTGCGCATGCAAAAAACGCAAGCTGAAGACCAACTGAAAAATCGTATTTACGTCGATGATGTGCAGAAAGTTAAATTCCAAGAAGTAGCACGCGAAAAAGATATTCGGCAAAATGAAGAACGTATGCGGCAAACTAAACATGAAGGGGAACGTTTTCACTTTAATGTTGTTGCAAATCACGAGCAAGAAAAAGTGCGTGAGGAACGACGGCAAGAAGATAAAGTACGACAGCAAAATATCAACGCATTAGCCGAGCGATCACAAAAACAAAATTCGCTATAAAATTATAAGCATTGAAGAATTTTAGTGAGCATTTTTACTGAATTAGCAGGTGCGTTTTGCCAAAAGGTGGCATATTGTTCCTCTTGATGCTCACCGCCTGGTGTATCGCTGATTTGGCGAATACACAAAAGCGGCTTTTGATGCAAATAGCAAGTTTGGGCAATAGCGGCACTTTCCATATCAACAGCCAAAGCTTGTGGAAAATTTTCTTTGATTTTTTGCAGTTCAGACAATAGAGTAATGAATTGATCACCACAACAAAGCAATCCTTGCCGCAGATCAGGCATCTTAGTAATTAAGCTGGTATCGGAATGGTAAAATAATGGTAAATTTTGTACCTGACCAATGGGATAAGATTCACCACACCAAACATCGTGATAAACAATGTCGCGACCTATAATAAAGTCACCAATTTGTAAAGAACTATCCAAACCGCCGGAAATGCCAATATTGATAATTAAATCCGGTGTAAAGTGGTTAATTATATTGGTAACGCAAATAGCTGCATTAACTTTACCCATACCGCTAACAGCTATTACAAGTTCATGTTCTTGCCAATAACCGGTGTAAAATGTTTGTCCGGCAAATTTCTGTTGGCTAAGATTTTGCAGTTGTGCGGCAAAAAATTCAAATTCTTTGGTCATTGCCATAATGATTCCGATTTTCATTGTATTCTCCTTCTAACTGAATGTTATTGTAGTAATAATTAGCAATAATGCAACATAAATATTGACAATGAGCGTGATTGCGCATTATATCTTAGTTGGTGGCGCAACGGCGCTATGTGGATTTAACCGAATTGTCCCGCATTTAAGAGGACTAAACAGGAGATTTTAAAATGATTAAAACAGCAGAAGCGGTGTCTTTAGGGCATCCAGATAAAACAGCAGATTATATTTCAAGTTACATTTTAGACCGTTTTATAGAGCATGACGCAAAAACACGTTATGCCGTTGAAGTGATGGTGAAAAATAACACGGTGGTTTTAGGTGGTGAAATAAGTAGCCGCTTTTTAACGCCGACGTATGAAGATTATGTGAAACAAGCCTTGCGTGAAATCGGATATGATGAAAATTATGCAGAGCATTGGGAAGATAAAGCAATTGATATAAGGCAACTTAAGGTGATAAATTTGCTCAGTTGTCAATCTGCAGAAATTGCTCAAGGCGTTACTGATGACGGTTGGGGAGATCAAGGTGTATTTGTCGGCTATGCTTGCCAAGGCAAGGGAAAAATAAGTCGCGAATTATTTTTAGCTCGGCAGCTTAATCAAATTCTTTATTATAAGGCTCGGCAAAGTAATAACTTAGGACTTGATATTAAAACACAAATAACGATGGAAAATGATGATATTATTACCGCCATTGTTGCAATTCCAATGCAAAAACCGGAAGATTTAAGTGATGTTGTGACGAGAGCATTGGGGCAAAAACCGCAACAATTGATTGTTAACGGAACCGGTGACTACGTGGCACACTCAAGCGTAGCAGATTGCGGAATGACCGGTCGTAAATTAGCGTGCGATTTTTATGGCGCATCAGCCCCGATAGGCGGCGGTTCACCATGGACTAAAGATGGAACTAAAGCTGATTTAACATTGAATTTATATGCTCGTCAGTTAGCTTTGGAAAATTTGGACAATTATGACGAAGTTTGGGTGTATTTATCATCGTGCATTGGTCGGAGCTGCTTACCGAGCGCGATTTTAAAATGGCGACGCGGTGAAGAATATGGTGCGTGTAATTTATCGCTTGGAGAGGTGCGGCCTTCGGTTTTAATTAAAAAATTTGGTTTAGATCAGCCAAAGTATGCACAAATGTGTCGAGATGGTTTATTGTCGGTGTAATTTATCATTTGAGGATAAAAATATTACAATTAATGATTGCATTTTATATAATATTATATTCAAAAAGGTGATTTTATACAACTTAAACAAGAAAATATAGCTTTGTTGCAAAAAAAATAAAAATTTTTGTTGCTTTAAATTTTTTTTGTAGTAAAAGGGATGAGCTGACGGAGTGTAGCTCAGCCTGGTAGAGCGCTACGTTCGGGACGTAGAAGTCGCTGGTCCGAATCCAGTCACTCCGACCAATAAAAAATACCACCCAAACGGGTGGTATTTTTTATTGGTTTGTGGGTGGTAGATGAGGAACAGCGAGAAAGCTGGTCCGACAAAGAGTACAAGCCGGACGAGAGTACGGCGGTCGCCAAGAGCGATGCATGACGAAGGTCGTGAGCGTATAAAACACCTCAAAAGCAATCCGTTTTATGATTAGGTTGACACGGAAAATTCTAAGCAAATTCAACATGAAAGGGTATATATAGAATAAATTAGAGGAGTATATATCGGCATAATTAATGAAAGGTTAAGATATTTTATTGCAAATGCGCAAAAAACAGATATAATACGGCTACGCTTAGTATAAGCTACTAAAATTTCAACATCATAAAGAAAGCTGACCTATGAAATACTCTCGTTCCGCAATTACTCAACTCACCAGATGGTATAAACAAATTTTAATCAAATGTGCGATTTTGAATGCGGCAATTTTAGTCGGTTCATTCGGGAATCCGGCTGTGGCCGATGCATCGGAAATCAATCAGACCGGTGTGCCGTATGCAACAGCGACCAGTATTCAACATAGCGGTAATGTCTTTAATATCAGCACCACCACAACCAACGGTAAGGGTGATGTCGGTTTAAATACTTTCGGCAAATTTAATGTCAGTGAAGGTGATGTTGCCAATTTAAATTTAATCAATCAGCAGGATAAGTTGGTCAATTTGGTGTTTGACAGTTCTGCTTCGCATATTGACGGTGCCGATAAGAACATATTGGGGATGTCAGGTAAGAGTTCTGATTGGCAGAATATTCTAAACGGATCTGCCGTTTATCTTTTCACGGATATTGCTTTGGCAGAACGTCTCAAAAAAGAGTTGGGACAAATGAAAAGCGGTTATGTTCCTTGTTCAAATATGGAAAGTTGGAGATATTCTGATGATCCCAAAGATACCGGGCGTTTTTGGATTAACGCCATCCAAAAAGAAACTGAAGACAGTAAAAATAGTTTTTTGCAGCAATTAAACAAAATAGGGGATCGAGATTATCCGGCATAAGGACAATTTCTTTTTTATAGTTCATTGAAAATAAACAATTATGTGATATGGCGACATATAGGCCGAGTATTAGGGATAACAAAATGGATTTTGCAATATTAGTCAACAAAGAAAACTTGCTACCTCGTCATTATATTCCGGAAGGATTGATTGAAATACATGAGCCGACCGGTTCAAAGCTGGATAAAACGTATGTTAACCGGCTCAATATCGAGGCATATAAAGCTTTTCAAAAAATGCAAAAAGCAGCAAAGCAAGAAGGATATGAAATATTTATTGATTCCTCATACCGAACTTATGAGTATCAAGAACAGCTGTTTAATAAGCTCGTTGCGGAAAAAGGAATGGAATATGCGCGAAAGTTTGTGGCGATGCCAGGCGGAAGTGAACATCAGACAGGTTTAGCCATTGATATAATATTTAGAAGAAACGGTGAAATGATAGAAGAACAAAAAGCCGAAGATGCCGAGATTAAATGGCTGTTTGCCAATGCTCATAAATATGGTTTCATTTTAAGATATCCCAAAGAAAAAGAAAATATTACCGGTTTTAATTTTGAACCGTGGCATTTTAGGTATGTCGGCACGGAATTATCGGAAAAAATATATGCTGCAGGTCTGACTTTGGAAGAATATCACACGCAATTATCTGGTTTATAAAATTTTTCAGATGAGAAAGTTCGGATTTAAAATATTCAGTAGAAATCTTCACACAGCGCCGGCGCTGATTAAAGAGTGTGCCGAATTTACTCATTCTGTTGATGATGTTTTCATCGAACTGACGGCATGTTGTGATACAACTGATGATGATTGGATTGAAATAAAAAAACAAATCGGTAACGTAGATGTACAGATTCACGCTGCACATTCTAACTTTAATCCCGGTTGCAAAGAATTAGTTCAACAAAATCAGGAAATTTTAGCATTGCGATTCTAGAATCAAAGATTATCGCTATTTGAAAGCATTACTCTCAATTTAATATTTTTGTGTAAAATTTGCTGTTTTTTATCATAATCTTTATATAAGCTGTTATCTTAGGTTGCAGAATAAATTTAAAGCAGTTTGTTAAAGGGGTTAAGAATGGTCGTTTTTTTGTTAGCGTTATTTGCTTTAATATCAGGTTATATCATCTACGGAACAATCGTTGAAAAAGTTTTCGGAGTGGATGAAAAGGCCGTTACACCGGCGGTAGCAAAATGCGATCATGTTGATTTTATGGTGTTGCCAACATGGCGTGTTTTCTTAATCCAATTTCTTAATATTGCAGGCTTAGGTCCTGTTTTTGGGGCAATTTTAGGTGCACTATATGGGCCGGTGGCATTGTTATGGATTGTCTTAGGTTCTATTTTTGCCGGTGGTGTGCATGATTATATGTCGGGAATGATTTCATTAAAAGAAGGGGGAAAATCACTGGTTTGTTTGGTGGAAAAGTATTTGGGAAGTCAAATTAAAAGCCTCTTTTTAATCTTTATGATTTTGTTTCTTTTGCTTTTGGGAGCGGTTTTCGCTATGAGTCCGGCACATATGCTGGCAGATTTATGGAATATTGAATTTATCTGGTGTTTACTAGCCATTTTCACCTACTATTTTATGGCAACCCTGTTGCCGATTGATAAAATTATCGGACGTTTCTATCCTTTGTTTGCCTTGTTTTTAATTGGTGCAACAGCAGCACTGATGTTTATTTTATTTACAAACGGCCAAGAATTTTATCCGAATCTGACGCTGAAAAATTTACATCCGTCGGGACGACCGATTTTTCCGTTAATGTTCGTAACGATTGCATGCGGGGCTCTCAGTGGCTTTCATGCCACGCAATCACCTTTAATGGCACGTTGTGTCGCCAATGAAAAACACGGGCGAGTTATTTTTTATGGCGCGATGATAACCGAGGGAATTGTGGCTTTAATATGGGCTACGTTAGGTATGGCGTTCTATCAAGGCGGTGACGGTTTAAACGCGATGATTGTTAAAAGCGGCCCGGGGGGTGTGGTTTCTGATATTGCTAATGGTTACTTAGGCTCATTTGGTGGAATGTTGACGGTTTTTGCGGTCGTTTTGCTATCCATTACTTCCGGTGATACCGCCTTTCGCTCGGCTCGATTAACGATTGGTGATTATTGGCATAAAGAAAGCCAAACATTTAAAAAGCGCCTATCCATAAGTGTTGTTGTACTTTCCGGCGGCATTGCCATGAGCTTTTTTGATTTAACGACAATATGGACCTATTTTGGTTGGGCGAACCAATGTTTGGCAACCATTACTTTATGGATGGCGACGTTCTATCTACGTAAATATCAAAAATTCTATTGGTTGACATTGGTACCGGCCGTATTTATGACTTCTATTTCGACCACCTATATTCTTTACGATAAAATCGGTTTTAATTTGAGTATTGAATGGTCGGAAAGTATCGGCATAGCTATTGCTTTAATTGCCGCAATAAGCTTTTTATCTGCTCATAAATTGAAGATGACCAAGCCGCAAAAAATGGAAATTTAATGTTTTCACGCGGTTTACAAGCCTCTATCTAATGTCTATTACAGGCATATATTAAGGTATATATAAAATATTTTGCAAAATGTGATAAAATCGATTGCAATATAAAAATTTTTCAATAGAATGTGCGCAGATATTTTAATATAACATTATTTTTAAGGAGACTAAAATGGATAATGAGCCGGAGTTGGGTTGTAAAGTTGGTGAAAAGTGGCATAAAAAGCGCGGTGCGCTGATTATGGCTTTGCACGAAATACAAAGTGTGAAAGGATATGTTGATTGGAAAGACGCTATGGCATTGGCGCAATCTATGAATATTCCGTTGGCTCGTATTTATGAGGTTTTGACATTCTATAACTTTTTCAAACTGGTCGCACCGGGAAAAGCTGTTATCTCGGTTTGCACCGGCACGGCATGCTACTTAAAAGGTAATGATAAAGTTTTAGAAAAATTTAAATCGGAATTAAAAATTAAAGAAGGCGAAAGCACGCCGGACGGACTTTTCCATTTGCAATGCGTGCGTTGCGTCGGTTGTTGCGGTTTGGCACCGGTTTGTGTGGTTAACGGCAAAACCTATGGCCGGATGACGCCGGAGCAAGTTCCGGAAATTTTAAATGAATGGCGTGAAGTGTTTAAGGAGGCTTAAGAGATGGTTGATATAGCAGAAATCAGAAAAAAGTTTGATATTCACGAATTAGCCAGTAAAAAGTTGGCGGAAATTGAAAAATATGATTGTAGCATCTATTGTTGCCATTCAACCGGTTGTAAGTCTTCCGGCAGTGATGATTTAATCGCTTTGGCTAAAGAAATTTTGGAAAAGAATAATTTAACCGAAAAAGTGCGGATTGTGGCCACCGGTTGTATGGGTTTATGTGCGCAAGGACCGCTGATTAGAGTGGAAATCAAAGGTAAAAAAGACATTCTATTTAAGCATGTTGATTTGAATATCGCCCGTATCATTATGGAAAAATATGTTATTCCGGGAGTTTCCGAATCTGGTGATATTGCTTTAGCAGATGAGTTAAAAGAACATGTTTTGTCGCTGGATATGCCATTTTTTACCAAGCAGGAAAAAGTTGTGTTGAAGAATACCGGTCACATTGATCCGGAAGATATCGAAGAATATATGGCTAGAGGAGGGTATTTAGCCTTAGAAAAAGCCTTAAAAACCATGACACCACAAGAAGTGGTTGATTTAATTAAAAAATCCGGTTTACGTGGTCGCGGTGGCGGCGGTTTTTCAACCGGTATGAAATGGGAATTGGCCGCCAAAGTACCAACGGTTGATGAAAAATTCATCATTTGTAATGGTGATGAAGGTGATCCGGGCGCTTATATGGATCGTTCGATTTTGGAAGGTGATCCACATGCCGTTATTGAAGGTATGATGATTGCCGCCTATGCTATTGGTGCCACATTCGGTTGGTTTTACATCAGAGCTGAATATCCGTTGGCAGTAGAAAGACTGAAAAAAGCCATTCAAGAGTGCCGTAAAAAATTATTGCTTGGTAACAACATTATGGGTAGTGATTTCTCGTTTAATGTTGATATTCGTCTTGGCGCCGGTGCTTTTGTGTGCGGCGAAGAAACAGCTTTAATTCATTCTATTGAAGGCGCAAGAGGAACACCGCGTCCGCGTCCGCCATATCCGACC
>ONQU01000047.1 GCA_900320035.1 uncultured Rhodospirillaceae bacterium
AGGTAAACCGGTTACCTATGATGAGAACGGCAAGGAAGTTCGTTATTATCTGTCGGTTGATGCGGTGTTGAACGTTGATAACGGTGATGAAGTTAAAGTCGGTGACATTATTGCGCGTATTCCGCGTGAAAGCACCAAGACGAAAGATATTACCGGCGGTTTGCCGCGTGTGGCTGAGCTGTTTGAAGCACGCCGTCCGAAGGATCCGGCAATTATTGCCGATATTGACGGTATGGTGGAATATGGTAAAGACTACAAAGCAAAGCAACGTATTACGGTGATTCCGGCTGAAGGTAATCCGGTTGAATACCTCATTCCGAAGGGCCGTCGCTTGGTGGTTCAAGATGGTGACCAAGTGAAGAAGGGTGATTTGCTGGTTGATGGTACACCGGCGCCGCATGATATTTTGCGCGTTTTGGGTGTGGAAAAACTGGCTGAATATTTGGTTCAGGAAGTTCAAGCCGTTTATCGTTTGCAAGGTGTGAATATTAACGATAAGCACATTGAGGTTGTGGTTTCGCAAATGCTCAAGAAAGTTGAAATTACCGCTCCGGGTGATACAACATTCTTGGTGGGCGAGCAGGTTGACCGCGATGTGTTTGAAGCTGAAAATGCCAAGACCATTAAAGATGGCGGCGAACCGGCTACAGCCGATCCGATTTTGCTTGGTATTACCAAGGCCAGCTTGCAGACTAAGTCGTTCATTTCAGCTGCATCATTCCAAGAAACAACACGCGTGTTGACGGAAGCTGCGGTTGAAGGTAAAGTTGATGAATTGAAGGGCTTGAAAGAAAATGTTATTGTCGGTCGTTTGATTCCGGCCGGTACGGGTAATGTTTTACGCTCATTGCGTCGGGTGGCTGCGCAGAATGATAAGGAAATTATCGAAATGCGTGAGCAAGAGACAGCAGCGCTTGAAGCTCAATAAGTCGTAATACTTATAAAAAGAAAAGGAGGACTTTTTCCAATTTGAGAAAGTCCTCCTTTTTATAAATATTATTTGCAACAAAGATGTTTAGATTATTCTATATCTTCACTTTCTTGTATATCTGATGCACTGTTATCAGATTCATTTTCATCATTGTTTTGAATAATTTCACGTAAATCGATTTTAATCGGTTCAGCGATTTTCTTATTGTTAAGAAATACGCCGGTTGAAGTGTATTTTAGCGTATTTACAGAATTATTTTTAGATATATCCAGATAAGTTGAAAGTTCCGTTAATATCATATTTTGAGTACATTGCGGATCCTGAGGATTTTGTTGGCAAGTTTTAATTTCCGGAAAAATGCCCAATAAATTATTGATGGTAATTTTGCCTTCACCTTGCAGATAATTGTCTTTGCGGTGCAATTTGAAGTGAGATGATATATCAGCATGAGCAAATTTGACTCGGATATCGGCGATGAAATTAGCTGTATCTAATATTTCATCTAAAATAGCAATCATCTTTTCCTCATCAATTTCAGCATTGTCGTTAGATAATATTTCCTGTTGCATTTGGGCTAATTGTACCAAATTATTCAGTTGCAGATGATTAACAGCCATTTCCAAAGCGATGGATTGCGGTTGTTGGTGCTTAGGGAGCATATCGCCGGTAAAGACGATGTTATTAAAAGCTATATTGCCTGAAGAATCTAAAAGACTATTGCTTTTTGTCTTGGCTTGGTTTTTAATTTCTATATCATACGTAATTCCCATGTTAAATAGGTCGCTTTTAAGGCGAATACCTTTAGCAACAGCACGTGAGCGAGAGGAGGTGAAAGCTGATAAATTTTGTAATAAATTGGTGTAATCAAAAGGTTTTTTATCATCATTTTTATATATAACCTCCGCCGCTTGATGCTCAGAGTCTATGTGCATAGAAAATATCGGTAAGACGAGGTTAAAATTATGCATTTGAATATCGGTATAGTATTTGATGGTATCTGCTGAGTGGGAAACATTTTCTTGCCACGTCAGTTCTTGCAGATTCCCAATTTCATTTTTTAAGCCGGTTTCTTCGTCTTTTTCGGTATAAACAGCATCGGCAATGTGAATTTTTTCAGAGCTGATTAAACCAAGTTGCGGCACAATAGTTTGTTCTTCCTTGAATGTTTTAATATTGATATCTTTTACCGCAGGGATTTCGAGGTAATTGTATATTTGTGCAAGGAGTTTATCGCTTGAAGTGTGTTCAACTTTATATTGCGGCAGTCCGTTAAAATCATTGATAGGGGAACATTTAGCGGTTGTTGCGGCAATAGGTGTAATGATAACCTTATCTTCGATGTTTTGATCTTGAGTGGTTTCATCTTGCGCCGGTGTTGCAATTTCTTTTATTTCTACTGCCGGATATAGAACTTGACAGTTATTTTCATCAATAGTCAATTCAACCGGAGCGCCATAAGATAGAGACAATGTTTCCAGCATCAATTTGTTAGGAATTTGCGGTTCGGTTTGATTTTGCTCGGCTTCTTGTGCCTGTACGGAACTATAAGATGCCAATATTGTTAACAATAAATATAAACCCAATTTTTTCATTGTATTGCCTTTCTAAATAATTACCTTCACCGTAAGTATAGAAAGTTTTGTAATTAAATCAATATTTATTGCGCTTAAATTGTTTATGAATTGGGATTTTTACTTGTGATTTTGGGGTATATGCGCTATTTTAACGCTAGTTTGGGAAAGGTTACAAGGACAATATGGCAGATTTATTTGAGGCAAATGAAACATCATCGGCAACGGCCGCAAAGGCCGAATATTCGGCGCATGATATAGAAGTTTTGGAAGGTTTGGAGCCGGTACGACATCGGCCGGGAATGTATATCGGCGGCACGGATGTTCAGGCAATGCACCATCTGGTGGCAGAAATTCTCGATAATTCAATGGACGAAGCGGTGGCCGGTTTTGCCAACCATATTGATGTGACCATGAATGCTGACGGCACAGTAACAATTGCGGATAACGGTCGCGGTATTCCGGTTGATGAACACCCAAAATATCCGGGTGTTTCGGCATTGGAAGTTATTTTAACGACATTGCACTCCGGTGGTAAATTCGGCGGTGGAGCTTATAAAGTTTCCGGTGGTTTGCATGGTGTCGGTTTATCGGTGGTAAATGCTTTATCCGAAAAATTGGTGGTCGAAGTGGCGCGCGATAAAAAACTTTATCGCCAAGAATATATGCGCGGCAAACCGATAACAGCGCTGGAATTAATTGGTAATTGTCCAAATCGGCGCGGTACCACAATTACGTTCAAACCCGATGCTGAGATTTTTGAAGGTAATAATACTTTTGTACCGAATCGTATTTATCGCATGGCGCGTTCTAAAGCCTTTTTGTTTAAAGGGGTAAAAATAAATTGGCGTTGCGCGGCGGAACTTTTGAGCGAAGGTGATACGACACCGCTTACCGATGAGTTGAATTTTCCCAATGGCGTGGTAGATTTTTTGAATTTGCAATTGGGCGAGCGCGCGACTATTAACCGCATACCGTTTACCGGCGAACAAGAGATGGCCAATAATGAAGGTCGGGTAGAATGGGCAATTACATGGCCGTTAGATGAAAACGGTTTTTCCTATTCTTACTGCAATACGGTTTTAACGCCGGCCGGTGGCACGCATGAAGCGGGCTTTCGTTCAGCTTTGTTGCGCGGTTTGAAAGAATATGGTGATATGGCAGGCTTTAAGAAAATTGCCGCGGCAACGGCAGAAGATTTTTTAAGTGATGCTTGTCTGATGCTTTCGGTTTTTATTACCGATCCGCAATTTCAAGGACAAACCAAGGATAAACTCACTTCGACCAAAGCGATTAAGTTAGTTGAAACCGCGGTAAAAGATTCGTTTGACCACTGGCTTTCTTCCGATGTGGAAAATGCCAAGGCGTTGATAGATTATGTGATTGACCGAGCTGAGGCGCGGAAAAAGAAAAAAGAAGAAAAAGCACAAGCGCGTAAAAGTCCGACCAAGCGACTGCGTTTGCCGGGCAAATTAGCCGATTGTTCGCAAGCGGCCGCCGAGGATACGGAAATATTCATCGTAGAGGGTGATTCGGCCGGTGGTTCAGCCAAGCAGGGACGCGACCGGGTGACGCAAGCTATTTTGCCTTTACGTGGTAAAATTTTGAACGTGGCCAGTGCCTCGGTGGAGCGAATCGGGCAAAACCAAGAAATTAAAGATATGATTGAGGCGCTTGGTTGTGGGGTGAAAGATGATTATAAAGAAGATAATCTGCGTTATGAAAAAATTATCATTATGACCGATGCCGATGTTGATGGGGCGCATATTACTTCATTGTTGATGACATTTTTCTATCAGCATATGCCGAAGTTGATTGAAAACGGACATTTGTATATTGCCACGCCGCCGCTTTATAAAATTGTGGTGGGCGGTAAGAACTATTATGCGCTTGATGATGAAGAAAAAGATAAGATTTTAGCTAAAGTGGTGAAGGGTAATGCCAAGCCGGATATCAGTCGCTTCAAAGGCTTGGGCGAAATGAGCCCGACCCAATTAAAAGAAACAACGATGGATAAAAATAATCGTATTTTGTTGCGGGTGATGATTCCGAATCCGTCAACCGATGAAGGCCGCGCTGAAGATTTTGAAACCAGACGGCAGGTGGAACGTTTGATGGGTAAAGATCCGGAACAGCGTTTTCGTTTTATTATCGAACGCGC
>ONQU01000016.1 GCA_900320035.1 uncultured Rhodospirillaceae bacterium
CCGAGAGATTAATCTCATTTTTGGCTTTTTCGGTGGCTGACTTAATGCGGCGCGCCGCTTCTTTTTCTTTGTTTTGCAGCTCAATTTTCATTTGCGCCGTTTCACTTTGTTGCATGCGCTGCAAACTTTGTGAACCTTTATGAATAATGTCGGCGACTTCTTCATCAACATTAACAAATTTGCGTTCATATTCAGCCAATAATGCCTGTGCGTCATCGCGCAATTTCATGGCTTCATCAATATCGTTAATCACGCGATCAACGCGGCGCTGCAATGCAGCTTTGATGAATTTATAGGCTGGTTTGAGCAAGACCAACATGGCTAAAACAAAAGCGACACCTACCCAAAAATGAACTTCTAAATAGAAAGGTTCTGCCGCCAAGTGGGATTGCATCGCGGTTTTACCGGCATCAAGAACTTGTGAAACATTTTCGGCCGCACCGACAATGGCATTTTGAGTTGAATCAAGCAAACTGTTACCGCTTAACGGCAACACTTCAGTAACCTGTTCATCAATCGCAAGAGTGTTAATTTGATCAACCATTATCCTTATCCTTTAGCGAAATTTGCATGAGATCTTGGTGCGTTATTTTGGTAAAACCAAGTTTTTGCAAAATACTGTAAGCTAAATCTTTTGAAATATCTTCAATTTGCAACAATGTTTCTTTTTTTTCCGAGGCCAACAAAAATTCGTTATCAGCAATTTTTTTATTGAGCTGAGCCGTCATCTTGCGGTTTGTCATTTCTAATTGTTTTTTGATTTCAATTCGCCCATCACTAAGCTGTTTTTCGGCTTGAGCGCGTGCGGTTGATAAGGCCTCATTATATTTATCTAAAGAGTTTTTAGCCGCAGTATTAAAGGCATCGGCTTTTTGCACATAGTCAACGATTTTACGTTTACGTTGCTCAATAACGTCGGCTAATTTCGGCATAACCCAATAAGCCAACATAGCCCATAAGGCACAGAAACAAACAATTAGCCAAAAGGCTTGTGAGGCAAAAGTTGACCAATTTAACTGCGGCATAACAACCCCTTATAACAACTAGAAAAAATTACAGAATCATCAAAATAGCAATGACCAAAATGTACAAAGCAATAGATTCGATAGAGCCCATGCCGATGAAGCCGAACAAGGTAACATCTTTTTTAACTTGCGGATTACGACCAACTGTTTCAATCAGCGATGTCCACAATTTTGTTAAACCCCAAGCAGCGGCACTCATAGCTAAAGCACAGATACCAGCGGCGATAAAGGCCATTGATTTGTCTTGTAAAATTTCGTTTTCCATTGTTATATCCTTTCTCGAATATTAAGAGTTAGTTCCAAGTTATTTTTTTATTCTTCATCGCTGATTGCCTGACTTAAATAAACGCAACTTAATGTTGTATAGATATAAGCTTGCAATAAAGTGACGAATAATTCAAACATAATGATACACATATCGGCAATGAGCGGTATGAAACCGAGCAGTCTCATTGTGATAATAAATGTACCCAAAACTTCCAGCATGATATGTCCCACCGACATGTTGACCGCCAAACGAATAGTTAAGCTGAACGGCTTAGCTAATAATGATAATGTTTCTACCGGAATAATCAGCGGCGCCATAATCCACGGCAGGCCTTCCGGAAAAAATGTATGAAAATATTTTAATCCGCGGTGTTTAAGCCCAAAGAAAATATTTAAAAATAGGCAAAACACCGACAACGTGCCGACGGCAGCAATATGTGACGTAAAGGTAAAACTATATGGAAGCAGACCGAGCATATTACCGACGGCAATGAATGTGAACAGTGTAAACACAAACGCGACAAACTTAAAACCTTCGTGACCAAGGGTTTCGCCAATCATTCCGTTAATGAAATCATATATCGATTCGGCAAAGGCCTGTCCTTTGGTTGGTACAATTGCCCGTTTACGTAATGCCAACAGCATGACAAAAACAATAACGCAGACAGTTACAACCATGCATAAAGACGAATTTGTAAAAGATAAGTCAACCTCTCCGGCGTGCCAAGGAAAGATTTTTTTGATTGCAAACTGTTCCAAAGGATTTTCCATCATTTACTCCCGTCAATATCCTTTTCTATTTGCCTAGCCGTACGGTAAACATTGAGCATACCGGCAGCTAATCCAAAGATAGCTAGTATTAGCATAAAAATTATGCGCGTGTCAAAACATTTATCTAAAACATACCCAACACATATACCGATAAAGATTGGGGCAACAAATTCCGCAGCGATACGCACCGCATTTTCCCAAAATTTGACTGCCGTTGCTTTTTGAGGTTTTTCTTCTTGTTTTTGTTTCAATTGTGCGATACGCGAATCAATCGCTTGAATGTCTGCCGGCGTTTTTTTCATTTTAATCTCTAATTTTCAGACAAACCGAAGCGCTTGTTTAAATATTCAATTAACTGACTATAATTAGGTGCACCGTGAATGATTTCGTTACCATCAGGGCCGCTGATGACAAGTGCCGGCGTGCCATTGATGTGCAATTTTGTTAATGCCTGTTGGCGATCGGTGATGATTTCTTGTGCAACTTTGTCGTCATGCACACAGCGCTGCGCTTCATCATAACCTAAACCGTATTCGGCAGCATAGCGCAATAGCCGGTCATCATCTTCATCGAGCCACCACGAACGTTGATAATCAAACAAGCGATGAACGAAAGCTTGATAGTCTTCATAGCCCATACAATGTGCCAAAAGGGCAGCTTTCATTGATTTTTTATCGAGTGGAAAATGAACAAAAATAACACGCATATAGCCGGTATCAACGTATTTTTCGACCAGCTTAGGGAGAATATCTAAGTGAAAATCAGCACAATGCGGACAACCGAGCGAAGAATATTCATAGAGCGTCCACGGAGCGTTTGCCGAGCCGATGGCATATCTGTCAGATGCCGTGATACGGATATTTGCCGGACCAATTGTGGCAATGCCGTTTTGCGCTGCCGCTTCAGCAATTTGTTGATTTAAAATCAGCTGACCATCGACATAAGTGAAACCCTTAAAGTTAAAATAAAACATTGCCGATAAAAAGAACACAACGACAAAAGAAACAATACTACTGATTTTTTTTATTATTTTTTCCACTTCTTAATTCTCCTTAATCATCCGCTTCTGTTGCCACGGCTTGACCTATTTTTTGTAAAGCTTCGCGCAATTCGGGCGAGCGGATATCTTTAATTAACTCCGTAATATAATTTTCTTCGCTAACAGATACAACATTTTTTTGCAAATTTTCAATGGGTTTTTTATAAATGGCAAAATCTTCGGGGTTTGCGGTCTGAATGATTTTGATTTTGCTGATGGCTTCATAGCCGAAAAAAACGTTGATTTTAGCAATTAAAGAGCGCTCTTGCTGCTTGATTTCCATAGCAAAGGCACCGCCGATAGTGGCAATGGTTAAACAACCGTCACGGCGCGAATTTGGCGCAAAAGCTAATTTTACCGGTAGCGCATAGGTGGCAAGATTTTTGCCGACAAGGGCTTGCCAATTACTAAGCAAATCGACCATGAAGAAACCGTTTTGCCCGAGAAGTTGTTTGGCAATCGGGGTTATAATTTTAGAAACATTGGTTAGACCGGTGGCGGTATGTTCACTTCTGATTTGTATTTTATCAGCCATTAGGAGTTCCTTTGTTGGGATAATTTGCTAACGGGTGCTTGGCACAAACCGTTTGTTGCAATTTTGCGGTGGTAATGTGGGTATATATTTCGGTTGTGGTAATATTTTCATGACCGAGCATTTTTTGCACGATTCGCAAATCGGCGTCATTATTTAAAAGATGAGTTGCAAATGAGTGGCGCAAAACGTGTGGTGAAACCGACAACGGGTTAATTCCGTTTTCAATGGCCAATTTTTTTAAATCTTTATAAAAAGCATCGCGTGTGAGGTGTCCTTGGGTGGCATTTAGCGATGGAAAAAGCCAATTCGATTTTGTATGTTTGGGAATAAAATTTTCGCGCATTTTAAAGTATTCTTGAAGCATATCAAGAGCATGATTGGCTATGGGTATCAGACGTTCTTTGCTTCCCTTACCCAAAACGCAAACAAGTCCTTTATGACAATTGATAGCGTTCAAGGGCAGGGAAACCAATTCGGAAACGCGCAAACCGGTGGCATACATTAATTCAATCATGACAGCGATTCGTTGCCAGCGATAGTCTTTTTTTTGCCGCGCTGTCATAATTAACTTTTTAATCTCATCATAAGATAAAAATTTTGGTAGTGGCTTGGTTTGTTTTGGGGTTAAAATATTTTGTGCCGGATTCGTTTCTAAAATATGTTCGGAATACAAAAACTTACAAAATTCTTTAATGGCAGATAATCTGCGTGCAATAGTTTTGGGAGCAAAACAGCAATTATTCAGGTGCTGAAGATACATCTCAATATGCAATTTAGACAGATGTTTAACCTTGTTGCATTGGCAAAATTGTAAGAATTGCTTCAAATCGAATTCATAGGCTTCAATGGTGCGTTGGGAAACCCCCTTTTCAGCCGCTATCATGGCTAAAAAATTTTCAATTTCCGCGCCCAACATTTATTTTTCCAGATTAACCCCTATTTTATGAACAGTATGTTCAGCCGGCAGTTGAATATCATGCAATATAATTCCTGTGATGCCGAGCAAAATGATTAAAATAACGGTATAAATAACAAGTTTTGTATTATTTTGATGTTTGAATTGATTACGCATCTTAAAAATCCTTTATTATCTGTTAAAAATTTATTGATTATATAATAGCAAAGTAATATGATAAGGTCAATTAAGAAGAGAAATAATAAACATAATAAATTTGTATGGATATGTATAACAATAGAATAATTTTGCTTGTCGGCCTGATGGGAAGCGGTAAAACCAGTGTCGGTAAGCGTTTGGCGCGGAAGCTGGCGTTGCCGTTTGTTGACGGCGATCAAGAAATTGAAAAAGCGGCCGGTTTGTCGTTGGTTGATGTCTTAAAATGTTTTGGTGAAAAAGAGTATCGCGCCGGTGAGGAGCGTGTAATGAAGAGGCTTTTGCAGGGAGGTCCCTGTGTTTTGGCGTCAGGCGGTGGTTCGTTTGTGGCCGAACAGACGCGGCGTTTAGCTAAGGAAAATGCTCTGACTATTTGGTTAAAAGCCGATATTGATACGCTTTATTTTCGTACGGCAGGTCGTACGCGGCGCCCTTTTTTATTGGGGGATAATGCGACAATAAAAGAAAAATTACGAGAGTATATTTCTGAGGAATATCCGTTCTATTCGGAAGCTGATATTGTGGTGGAAACCCGTAATGAACGGGTAGATAACACGGTACGGCGTGTTTTAATGGCTATTAAAAATTATTACCGCAATAATTATCAGCAAATAAATTTATCAAACAAACAGGAAAACAAATGATTACGATTATCACCATTATATGTATTTGTGTGGCTTTAATGCTTTCGAGTTTTTTTTCATGCTCGGAAAGCGCTATGACCGGTGCTTCGGAAGCCTACATGGCCGATTTAGAGAAAAACGAGCATGACCATCGTGCCGGTATGGCTTTGAAAATATTATCGCAACGCAGCCGTGCGGTGATTACCACGTTGGTCGGTAACAATGTTTGCAATACTTTGGGAACGGCGCTGGCAACCAAATTGCTGGTTGATAATTTTGGTGCGGAGGGCGTTGCGTATGCCACTTTGATTATGACCTTTATGTTGTTGATATATGGTGACATGCTGCCAAAGAGCTATGCCGTGGAAAATACCAATAAAACGGCACTGCAAATTGCTCCGGTTATCAGTTTTTGTATGTGGTTGTTTACGCCGATAGTGTATATTATGCAAAAGGTTGTGCGGTGGTCATTTCAATTGTTTGGGGTTAAAGAAAATGCCGGCGGAGATATTGATATTGCGGAAATCAGAGGTGCCATTGATTTGTATCAGGGTACGGAAATTAAGCAAGAAAAAGAGATGCTGAAAAGCATTTTTGATTTATCGGAAATTACGGTTTATGATGTGATGAATCACCGGCAAAATATGTACTCTATTGATATTGATTTACCAATGGCGGATATTATTGAAGCCGTGCGTGAAAGCCCGTTTTCACGAATTCCGGTATATCAGGAAAAACCGGAAAATATTGTCGGCATAATCATGGCCAAAAACTTTTTGAAAACTTGTTTGCAAAAAAAAGATAGTCTGGATTCGCTTAAAATTAAAGATATGCTTTTAGAGCCGTGGTTTATCCCAGAAACAACAACTTTGTTACAACAATTACAGACTTTTCGGCAACGGCGTGAACACTTTGCGCTGGTGGTTGATGAATATGGTACGCTGGAAGGGGTTGTTACCTTAGAAGATATTTTGGAAGAAATCGTCGGTAATATTGAAGATGAAACCGATAAAACCCAGACCGCCGTGCGGCAGACAGCTGATGGCTATTATTTATTGGACGGGCAAATGCCGATTCGCGACCTCAATCGGATGTTTAATTGGAACATCAGTGATGATAATGTGGTCACCATTGCCGGTTATTTATTGGATATGACGGAAAGTATTCCGGATGAAGGGCAAAAGTTTGTTTTTAACGGGTTTGAATTTGCTATTGTGAAAAAAGTGCGCAATCAACTGACACAAATTAAAATGCGACCATTAGATGATAGTGAAATAGCACAGGAAGGTCCAAATGATTAAAGAATTGATATTTGCCAGCCGCAACAAAGGCAAAATTGCTGAAGTGAGAGATATGTTGGCGCCACTGGGAATTATGGTGAAGTCGGCGCTTGATTTAGATTTGCCTGACGTCGAAGAAACCGGAACAACATTTGCCGAGAATTCACTTCTAAAATCGCAGACAATTGCTAAAGCACTCGGATTGCCTTGTATGGCTGACGATTCCGGTTTGTGTGTTGATGCTTTAGATGGTGCGCCGGGGGTATATTCGGCACGCTATGCGCCGGAGCGTGATTTTAATAAAGGTATGGATAAGTTGCTGGCGGCGATGGCGCAAAGCGCTGATAAGAGCCGTTTAGCCCATTTCAGTTGTGTGATTTCTCTAAGCTGGCCGGACGGACATTATGAGTTGTTTGAGGGGCGTGTTGACGGACATATTGCCGCAACCAAAATGTTCGGCGATGAAGGATTCGGTTATGATCCTTTGTTTATACCGGTGGGCTATGAAATCAGTTTTTCCCAGATGAGTCATGAAGAAAAAAACAAGATATCACACCGAGGGCGTGCTATGCAGAAATTTAAAACTTATCTGGAAAAATTACAAGGTTGATTAAGATGAACGGACGGCGCATATTTAATGTTTCAGCCGGCGATTCGTTCGTTGATGTTTTAGCGCAAAATTTTTTAGCGCAATATCAAAATGATCAAGCCGAAAAATTGGCTCAGGTGCTTTTTTTACTACCGAACAGACGTGCTTGCCGCGATTTAGCAGATGCGTTTGTGCGGGCTAACGGGTTAGTGCCGACGATTTTACCGCGTATGTTACCGGTGGCAGAAGCAGAGGAAGATGAAATTTTGCTGAGCGGGCAAGGTGATTTACTTAAAGCATTGCCGGCAGCCGTGGGAACAACGGAACGATTGTTGTTTTTAACGCGGCAGATATTGCGTCATGATAAAATATTGGGTGTGCAGGCAATTACACCGGCGCAGGCTTATGAATTGGCGCAAAATTTAGCTCAATTTTTAGATGCGGTGTATCAGCATGATTTGAGCATGGATAAACTGGATTTGCTGTCGGCAGAAGCGCAAATTTATGCCGAACATTGGCAACGCACATTGGATTTGTTGGCGGTTATTCGGCAAATTTGGCCGCAGGAATTGGCGCGTCAAAATAAAATTGATATGATGCAAAGGCGGCAACAGCTTTTAGAAGCTGAGTTGACATATTGGCAACAGACGAAGACTACTCAACGGATTGTGGTGGCCGGTATTACGGCGGCGTTTCCGATGCTTAAAAAATTGGTGCAGACGGTGCTTGATTTACAAAATGGCGAAGTTTGGTTGTATGGTTTAGATCGGCATTTGTCGGCGGAAGACTGGCAACAGGTTAAGGTTTTTCATCCGCAATATGAACTGAAAGAATTGTTAGATTATTTGAATTTTCCGCGGACAGCAGTGCAAGATATTGGAGAGAAGTCGCCGCGAGAAGTTTTAATTGCCGAATGTATGCGACCGGCGCCAACAACCGCTGTGTGGCGCGATTTATACAACAATCAGCAATTATATAAGGCTTTGCACGGATTGCATTTTGTTGAATGCGATGATATGCGTCAGGAGGCAAATGCAATTGCTTTAATCATGCGGCATACGTTAGAACAGCCGGAGAAAACGGTGGCATTGGTGACATCTAACCGCAACTTGGCCCGGCGTGTGGTGGCGGAACTCAAACGGTGGAACATTACGGCCGATGATTCGGCCGGTCAACCGCTGAGTTTGACGCCGATAGGTATTTACTTGCGATTGATTATCGAGGCGGTTGGAAGCGGTTTGGCTGAGGCGGATTGCCTAGCGCTTTTAAAGCATCCTTTTACCGCCTGCGGCATGGCTAAAGCTCAATGTCGCAAGCTTGCGCGGCGGATAGAACTATATTGGCGCGGTAGTCGTAAAATGGCCGATGGCTTGAATGAAGAAGAAAAAAATCTGGTGGCAACATTACGGCAATGCCTAAAGCCGCTGACAGAGTTATACGCGCAAAAGTCGGTCAGTTTGGCGGAAATGCTGACGGCGCATATCCACGTGTCTGAAACTTTGGCGACGACCGATGAAAAAAGCGGCGATAAAATTATTTGGCGTCAAGATGCCGGACAAATGGCGGCTGACTTTGTAAATGATATTTTATCAAGCAGTACAATATTCGAGGCTATTGCGCCACATAACTATGGTCAGCTTTTAACTAAAATGTTGCAAACACAAAATGTGCGCGTACGTTACGGCATGCATCCGCGGGTTAAAATTTTAGGACCGATTGAGGCGCGGTTGACCCAATTTGATGTGACGATTATTGGCGAAGTTAATGAGGGTTTTTGGCCGGCACAGCCGCCGGTTGATATGTGGATGTCACGACAAATGCGGACAACTTTCGGTTTACCTGATATGGAGCGTAATATCGGTTTGGCCGCAGCTGATTTTGCGCATTTACTTAATGCTAAAGATGTTTATTTAACACGTGCGGTGCGGCTAGATGGTACACCGACGGCAAAATCACGTTGGCTGCTGCGTTTGGAAACGGTGTTGACGGCTTTATTCGGTAAAAAAGAAAAAATATATGATTTATATGATCGGCAATATACCGCTTGGGCTAAGTTTGCCGAGCGTGCGGAAGTCGTTAAACCGATTAAGGCACCGGCGCCGCAACCGAGCGTGGAAAAACGACCGCTTAAACTTTCTGCATCTAATATTAATGCTTTGTTGCGCGATCCGTATACGATTTTTGCTAAGTATATTTTGCAACTCTATCCACTTGATGAGCCGGATCGACCATTTGATCGTCGTGATTATGGTAATATGGTGCATAAGACTGTGGAGTTGTTTAATCGCCAATACGGAGCTGATTTTCCCGCTAACGCTAAAGAAGAACTGTTGCGTATAGGGGAGGAGCTTTTTAATGCGGCACGTGTACCGGCGGAAATTCGTGTTTTTTGGTGGCCGAAGTTTGAACAAACTGTTGATTGGTTGGTTACGACCGAACAAGCGTATCGGCAGAATGTGACGGCAATATACAATGAAATTGAGGGGCGTATGCGCTGGCCTCTGTCGGACGGACGTGAAGTGATTATCAGCGGTAAGGCCGACCGTATTGATGTGACGAGCGACGGTGGCTTAAATATTATTGACTATAAAACCGGTTCAAGCGGGTATCCGCAATCTATGAAAGAATTTCAGTTTGGCCACGTACCGCAATTGCCCACAGAAGCTTTGATTGCCTTAAATGGCGGCTATGAAAAAATAAAATCACCGGTTAAAATCAAATCATTACGCTATTGGCTTTTAGGAAAAGATTGCAAAGAGCTTGATGAGGTTGCCAGCGAACAGGTGATTGCTATAACAGCGGCTAATATTAAACAGCGTTTGCACCAG
>ONQU01000058.1 GCA_900320035.1 uncultured Rhodospirillaceae bacterium
AAGCGCCCGTAGCTTAATTGGATAGAGCATCTGACTACGGATCAGAAGGTTGTGAGTTCGAGTCCCGCCGGGCGCGCCATTAGAAAAAAACTCCCACAAGGGAGTTTTTTTGTGCGCCCAAGGAACCGAACGAACAACCTTGGTTGTGAGCTGGAGAAAAGAAAACAAGCTAAATGCTTGTTTTCTGACGACAGGCGAAGGTTGCTTTTGAGCCAGCTAGCGAAAGCGACGCGCAGCGAAAAATTGCAACCGAGTGACCGAAGCACAGTTGTTGAGCGATGCAATCGCGAAACTTACGGGGCAAGAAGAGTCCCGCCGGGCGCGCCATTAGAAAAAAAACTCCCACAAGGGAGTTTTTTTGTGCATGTTATCAAAATAAAAAAGGAAGTTTTGAAACTTCCCTTTTTTATTCATCAATATCATAACCCCACAGGGGAGGTCGACTCGGATAGCTGATTTGTATAGACGTTACTTTCGGAAGATGTTTTAAAAAATACATCGGTTCCTTATAGTCCGTAACGGTGAAATGCTCCTTCACCCATGCGTCCGGATCTGTCCATCTTAAGTGGCAGACACTGTAGTCACGAAAGCAAATCATTTTCTTTTTGCTAACTGCAAATTTTCTGAATAATTCCATTTTTTCAAAGAAGCAAAGATGCTCTTTGCTGCCGTAGAGGGCTATAAGAAGAGGTTTAGCTGTGTCAATGACTTCCTCTTTGGAATAGTTGTGAAACAAAACCTGTTCAGGCTCGGGGAGCGGTATTTTTTCCTCGGCGTCTTTATCCGGTTTTGCAAAAGTAACGCTGGCAATCGGCAGGGCAAAGACGTTTTTGGCTCCCAACGGCCAAATAAACATTTGCGTTGCTTTGGCAAAAAATGATTTCTTCGCCGGGGCATAGAAGACATAATGTCCATCATAGCCGGCCAGTTTGGAATCCTTCAGTTGCGGAAAGCATGCGTTAACAATGTGCATTTTTCCGATTTTAATTTTCTGAATCTTCTCAGAACAAAAGCTCTGCAAAAGGTCACGAATGTCGGCAGTTGCCAACATCTCCGTTGCGCACAGCATGCTATGCTTGTCAGCGGAAATTTCAAATAATTCTTTCATAATAAATAAATTTTGAGTATACAATAATATTTCTTTACCGGAGATGGTAAAAGATTTTTTACGTTTTGTCAATATATTTTGTTTTAGAAAAAAAATTATACCGAATTTTATTTTTCCGGATTTGAGGGTTCGGCGCTGCGATAATATTGCAAGATATAAATGCGCACAGCGGCGGATAAATTTTCATTTTTGCGCTCACTGTCAATTTTGGTAATCAAATCATTTAAACTGAGATGCTGTTTGTTAGCAATTTCCACCAAAGCGGCATAAAATTCATCTTCCAGACTGATACTGGTAGCATGACGACCGGCGATGAGAACGGATACTTTTTTCATTTTTTGCAGCGAAAACTATCAAACGAAATAATGTCGGCACCTTTAGAAGGCAGAACTTCTTTGTCACTACTTTTTTTATTATCACCGGCGACCATTTTGACATCATCTAATTCAATTTCTTCCGGTACGAAATTTAAGCCGAATTTAGCATGCGGGTCAGCAAAATAAGTGATGCTTTCGTAAGGGACTTTGATGGTCTGCATCAAGCCGCCAAAACTCAAATCTACCGAAAAACTGTTATGTCGGACTTTTAAATTGCTAAATTGGTTTTGCAAAACAATGGTAATGGTATCGGGATATTGAAGTTTTAAATTTTGCGAAAGAACAACTCCCGGAAAATCGGTTTTAAACGTAATATAGAAATGGTTATCACCCGGCAAGCCATTTTCTTCAACCAGTTTGAGGGCCAAATAAACAACATTGCGCAATGATTGTTCTATCAATTCATCATAATTTATTTCATCCAAATTTTTTTCCATTTTCCATTTGCCTTGTTTAGAAAAAACAGAGCCTTTCTGTTGCTGGGCGGCTCACTTTCCCCACTTTGGGCAAACCAATGCTCAAAGGATTTATAATTTGTTGCGTATGCCTAAAACTAAGCAGCTACTGCAACTGGTGCAAAATTATCATTTGCATTCATTTATTTTGAACCGATAACGGTGGTATCTTGCCGGACACAGCACGAATCTTTACTGAACACTGTCGATCCTGTTTCACCCCCGTGAAATTGGTGGAGGTGCCGAGTACTGCCCTCGGGTCCAATGTGCCTATTTCATAAGGCCTCTGGTGTCACAGTCAATTGCTTGACGTCAACCAATATAGCATTTTTTTTATAAAAATCAAGAGCCTTAAAAATCTGCATATTTTTTGCAAGATGACGCAAAAAATGCTTGCATTCCGGTTTAAATGTGTTATAAACAGCCCGAAGTCGCAATGGTGCGGCTTTGTAACAATACACACGCAGACAGGCGGCGGCCGACAATTTTAAGCAAAAAAATCAGTCGAGTTGTTCGCTCCGGTGCTGTAATAAGCCAAAGTCTGCGGAGGTTTAACCGGAAAAGAAAAGGATATATAAATATGACTCTTCCTACATTTACATTACGCCAAATGGTTGAAGCCGGCGTACACTTCGGACACCACGCTCGTCGTTGGAATCCGCAAATGGCTCCGTATATTTACGGTAAAAAAGACAACATTCACATTATTGATTTACAAAAAACTTACCCGATGCTTTACACGGCTTTGAACGCTGTGCGTGAAGTTGTGGCACAAGGCGGTAAAGTTTTATTTGTAGCAACCAAAAGACAAGCGCAAGAAATTGTGAAGGAAAGTGCAGCACGTTGCGGTCAATATTATGTGAACTATCGTTGGCTCGGTGGTATGCTTACCAACTGGAAAACGGTTTATAAATCAATCACTCGTTTGAATAAACTCAACGAAATGGAAGCAAACAACGCTTATGAAGGCTATACCAAGAAGGAAATCTTAAACCTGAAAAAAGAACGTGAAAAGTTAGCGATTGTTTTGGACGGTATTAAGGAAATGGGTGGTCAGCCGGATTTATTGTTTGTGATTGATACACCGAAAGAAGCTTTGGCTATTAAAGAAGCCAGAAAACTGAATATTCCGGTGGTTGGCATTGTTGATACTAATGCGAATCCGCATGAAGTTGATTTCCCGGTGCCGGGTAATGACGATGCTATTCGTGCCATTCAGTTTTATTGCGAATTGGTTTCGAGCGCTATTTTAGATGGTATGCAGGCAGAAATTGCGGCAAAAGGTTTAGAAGTTTCTGAAGCACAAACCGCAGAAGAAATTGTTGAACAAGCAGCCGCTGAAGAAAAGCCAGCACCGAAGAAGCGGGCTACGCGTAAGGCTAAAGCTGCAGAAGAAACAGCCGAAGCTAAATAAGTTTTAGAACGTAAGGCGTTTTGAAAAGAAGATAAGGCGCGGCGACGTAATTTGTTTATTAAGCCGCGCCGGTTTTGAATTAAGTTTTATATAAAATAGAGGGATTAAAATTATGGCAGAAATTACAGCCGCTATGGTAAAAGAATTGAGAGAAACAACAGGTGCCGGTATGCTTGATTGTAAAAAGGCTTTAGTTGAAGCAAACGGTAATATGGATGAAGCTGTTGATTGGCTCAGAAAAAAAGGTTTGGCTTCAGCCGCTAAAAAATCGAGCCGTATTGCCGCTGAAGGCTTAGTCGGTGTTAAAGTAGAAGGCAATAAAGGTGCTGTGGTTGAAGTTAATTCAGAAACCGACTTTGTGGCAAAAAATGACATTTTCCAAGCTTATGTTGAAGATGCTGCAAAAGTGGCATTAGCAGCCGGCGGTGATGTTGAAGCAATGAAAAATGCCGCTGATAACGGTAAAACTTTTGGTGAACGCTTAACCGATATGATTGCACGAATTGGCGAAAATATGAATTTGCGCCGTGCCAAAGTGGTAAGCGTTAACAATGGTTTGGTATGCTCTTATGTGCATAATGCCGCACGTGACGGTTTAGGTAAAATTGGTGTTTTGGTTGCTTTGGAATCAACCGGTGATAAAGCAAAACTGGCTGATTTAGGTAAGCACATTGCGATGCACATTGCGGCAACAGCGCCGATTTCATTGGATATTGCCCATGTTGATCCGGCAGCCGTAGAACACGAAAAGAGCATTTTTGCTGAGCAAGCCTTGGCTTCAGGTAAACCGGCAAATATTGTTGAAAAAATGATTGAAGGTCGGATTCGTAAGTTCTATGAAGAAGTTGTTTTGGAAGAACAAGCTTACATTATGGACCCAGATAGAAAGGTTAAAGCCGTTGTGGCTGATGCCGCCAAAGAACTGGGAACAGATATTAAGCTCGCTGATTATGCTTTCTTCAAACTCGGTGACGGTTTACAAAAGAAAGAAGAAGATTTTGCAGCTGAAGTGAATGCTCAGCTCAATAAATAAGCCGTAACATTTATTTACAGCAAAAAAGGCGATGCCGATAGGGTGTCGTCTTTTTTTGTATTTATTATGCATTATGCCATAAATACAAAATGTCTTTCTCGTTTTTGTGAGAAAATGTCCGGAGGATACAGTTTTTAAAAGCGGAAGATCCCAGGACGATTCCTGCGGAATCGAGGGATGACATTATTAAAACGCAATCGAAAAATGACTCACACAATGCGTGCCATTAATCCGGATAAAAAAGGAAAATAAAACGACTCGTTAAAAGTGTTTTGAAACTGAGAATTTAAGAAAAAAATGATTTTTTAGTAAATTTTCTAAGAAGACCATATTTAATTTATATTCTATATTCAAATAATTATCAATAAGTGTATGTTTTTATCGCTAAGAATTAACCTTAGTTAATATCAACAGCCGACAAAAAATAAATATGCTGATATTATAAAGAGTTATATCACTTATCCCATTTTTATGAAAAAATATTATAAAAAATGTTGAGCCAAAAAGATTTATTTTGCAGAATGTTTTTCAGATGACGCGCAGCGGTTGTTTGAAAAATATTCTACCACATCTTGTGTTTTTAATTTTTCATTAAACAATATGTTGTAGCTTTACGGAAAACAACCAAAATTTAAAAGGAGAAAAATAAATGGCCGAGCAGAGCCCAAATTTTGAAATTGCAACCAACATTAAAAATGTGACCAAGAGAGACGGTATTTTAGCCCCTTTTGATTCCAGCAAAATTTATAATGCCATTTTAAAGGCCGGCAATTCAACCGGTGAATTTAAGGAGGCTGAAGCATGGTTATTGACCGCACAAGTGATGAAAGTGGTCAATCATAAATTTGAGGAAGAAATTCCGACGATTGAGCAAATTCAAGATATTGTGGAACAAACGCTGATTTCGGCGAACTATTTTGCCACAGCTAAGGCTTATATTTTGTATCGCGATAAGCGGAACCGGATGCGTGCCGACCAAAAGGTGATGGTGGACGTAGAAAGTTCAATCAATGAATATTTGGAAAAATTAGATTGGCGCGTTAATGCTAATGCAAATCAGGGTTATTCGAACGGCGGTTTGATTTTGAATGTTTCCGGTAAGGTAACGGCAAACTATTGGTTAAGCCACGTGTATCCGGCGGAAGTTGGTGAAGCACACCGCAACGGTGATGTTCACATTCACGATTTGGATATGTTGGCGGCATATTGCGCAGGTTGGTCTTTGAAAAACTTATTAAAAGAAGGCTTCAATGGGGTGCGCGGTAAGGCTGAAGCCAATCCGCCGAAGCACTTGTCGGCCGCAACCGGACAGATGGTGAACTTTATGGGCACCTTGCAAAACGAGTGGGCCGGTGCGCAAGCTTTTTCTTCGGTTGATACTTATTTAGCGCCATACATCAGAAAGGATAACCTTTCATATGATGAAGTTAAACAATGTATGCAAGAGCTGATTTACAATTTGAACGTACCGTCACGTTGGGGTTCGCAAACACCATTTACCAACTTTACGTTTGATTGGGTTTGTCCGGAAGATTTGCGTGATCAGCACCCGTATATCGGCGGTCATATTGCCGGCCATGATGAAAACTTTATGCCGATTATTGAGGGGCAAGAAGAAATGCCGTTTACCTATGGTGAACTGCAAAAAGAAATGGATATGATTAACCGTGCTTATATTGAAGTGATGATGGAAGGTGATGTGATGGATAGACCGTTTACCTTCCCGATTCCGACTTACAATATGACACCTGATTTTCCGTGGGATGATCCGAAATCACAGTTGTTGTTTGAGATGACAGCTAAATACGGTATGCCGTATTTTCAAAACTTTATTAATTCGGTATTGAAGCCGGGGCAAATTCGTTCGATGTGTTGCCGCTTGCAACTTGACTTGCGCGAGCTTTTAGCGAAAGGTAACGGCTTGTTCGGTTCGGCAGAACAGACCGGCTCAATCGGTGTGGTAACGTTTAACTGCGCACGCTTGGGCTACGTTTACAAAGGTAATGAAGAAGGTTTGTTCGGTCGGGTTGATGAGTTGTTGAATATTGCACGCACTTCATTGGAGATTAAGCGCAAAGTTATTCAACGCTTAATTGACAACGGTTTGTATCCGTACACTAAGCGTTATCTCGGCACGTTACGCAATCACTTCTCAACTATTGGGGTGAATGGTATCAATGAAATGATTTTGAATTTCACCGATGGGGAACACAGCGTTTCTGATCCGTGGGGTAAGGCCTTTGCCGAAAAATTCTTGGATTATATCCGCGCGCAATTAATTAAGATTCAAGAAGAAACCGGTCATATGTATAATTTGGAAGCAACGCCGGCGGAAAGCGCAACTTACCGTTTTGCACGTGAGGATAAAAAACGTTATCCGGGTATTATTCAAGCCGGCACCAAAGAAGATCCGTATTATACCAATTCTTCGCAATTGCCGGTGGGTTATACCGATGATCCGTTTGAAGCGTTGGAATTACAAGCATCATTACAATCTAAATATACCGGCGGTACAGTGTTGCACCTTTATATGAATCAGCGTATTTCATCGGCAAAAGTTTGCGGTGAGCTGATTAGAAAAGTGCTGACCAACTATCGCCTGCCGTATATAACCATTACGCCGACATTCTCAATTTGTCCGAAGCACGGCTATTTGGCCGGTGAGCATAAATTCTGCCCGATTTGCGATGAAGAGAAAAAGGCGGCAAAGATTAAAGCTCTGAAAGCAAGTAATGTTGCTTAAGAGAAGAAAATTTAACACAAAACACACATTAACACTATTTTAGGAAGGGATAAATAAACATGACAAACACAATCAATTTTGAAGACATCAAATTAGCTGACGCAGAACGTCAACCATGCGAAGTTTGGACGCGTGTGATGGGCTATCATCGTCCGGTCAGCGAATTTAACAGAGGCAAAAAAAGCGAATATTATTCGCGCGTGTGTTTTGTGGAAGAAAAAGCCTTGATGCATATGGATTTGGGTGAGAGCTGCGGTTGCACTTTAGCAGCGGCTGAATAATTTTTCACATGACCGAAAATTTATTGAATATCGGCGATATTGAGAAGTTCAGTATCGTCGATTTTCCTTCTAAAATGGCCGTTGTTGTGTTTATGCAGGGCTGTCCGTGGCGGTGTCCGTTTTGTTATAATCAATCGTTGCAAAATCCGCAGATAGAAGGAAATGCCAGTTGGGATAATTTAAGACATTTATTAGAACATCGCAAAGGTATGATTGATGCGGTGGTGTTTTCCGGCGGTGAACCGTTGCTGCAAAATAATTTGCCGCAAGCGATTGATGAAGTGCGGGCTATGGGGTTTGCAGTCGGGTTGCATACCGGTGGTTATCGACCGGAAATGTTGAAACAAATTTTGCATAAATTGGACTGGGTCGGTTTTGATATTAAGGCACCGCTGACGGTTGAACACTACAAAAAAGCGACCGGTAACGCCGGCGACGTGGCTAAAGTGAAAGAAAGTTTGCAGGCACTGCTGGAGAGCGGCATACATTTTGAGTGTCGCACGACCTGTGATCCACGGCTTTTGGATATAAAGGATATTTATGCCATTGCTGATGAATTGGCAGATTTAGGTGTGCAAGAATATTATTTGCAGAAATATCGGCCGATTGTAAGCGATAAAACAACCCAAGATTCCGATTGCGAAAAGTTTTTTCAAGATGCGGCATTGCAGACCTATTTGCAGCAGAAATTTGCCGTTTATGCGGCGCGAAAATAAAAAAAACATATATTTTTTTTGTTTATTGAATAAAATAATATTGACAAATAGTGAAAAATGAGCTATAAAGGGGGACAGAAAATAAATTATTAATCTAAAACTATACTATTATGGTACAAATAAACAGTATTTACGTGGATGACGGTATGACCGTTGTTACGTTGTTTGTGAGCGATGACCACAGAATGACCTACGCAGTGGATGATATCTTTCGTGGATCATATCGTACTGCTGTATTGAGTGCAGATTTGCTTCCTGAACTCCAGCGTGAAATTGAGCTAAAGTCTGCGAAGGTGTGGGGAAGTAACCCAAACCTTTATATTCTGAAACCTTTTAACCCTTGGTCAAAAGAACTTGGTGGGTTCATTTTGCAATGTTGGCAAGAAATCAGAAGAACAGAGAAATCATTGTTTAACAAATAAAAATTAAAAACAGCTTATGAAGAAGCATTTTCACGGTGCTAACATCGAGCGCCAAGGCGAAAAAATCGGTGTAATCCTGTCTGTCGGTCCTTGTGCCGAGGTGTATGGTGAAGTTGCCACAGCCAATGGCAAGAAGGAAATTAAGATTGTCGACAGTACCGGTCGGCAGACGTTCATGCCCCGTGCCGTGCTGATTGAGCACGTTTGCGGAACCGGCAAGCGAATGAAGAAATTTATTGAAATCTGCCTGAAACGTTTGGAATGGCAGATGTTTCCGCGGAAAACACTTTTCCGCCGGCGTTAAAAGAAACCCCTCAGTTAGCAAACTGGGGGCTTTTCTTTTTTTAATTATTTTTTTTCAGCGAAGAGCAGGGCGGCGCCGATCAGACCGGCATTATTCTCTGCTTCTGCCGCCATGATGCGAATCGAGCTATGAGAAAAATTTCGCTGAATTTGAGTATTGATTTGCATGTAATCGACGATTTTTGCTAAGCTTCCGGAAAGGGCAACGGCCTCTAAATCTAAAATTCGGTTAATCTGAATTAAGGCAGAAACAAGATTTTCGGACCAAGTAGCACAGGTACGTTGGGCGGCAATATTACCTTGTTTGGCCAAATTGTAAATGATAAAGCAATCGGTTTCAGTTAAGCCGTTTTGCTTAGCGAGATTGGCTAAGGTTGTGCCGGAAGCATTAAATCTAACTTCGCCGGCGGCACCGTTTATGCCAGAATAAAGTGCGTCATTTAAAATGAGTCCGCAACCGACGTCGGTTCCTAATGTGAGTAGCGCGCAGTGGCGATGTCCTCGCAAAGCGCCGTGTTTATATTCAGCCCAAACAGCGGCATTGGCATCATTTACCAGAAGATAAGGCAAGCCGGTCAGTTCGGTAAAATCGATGTTTTCATAGCCGGTTGGTAAATTATTCGGTTTATCCCATAAATGATTGTCGAAAACAATGCCGGCGGTGGCAATAGCCAAGCCATCAGCTTTGTTTTGCCTTGCTGTCATTCGGATTATATCGGCAATTTCCGCACTAGTCTCAGGCGTAGAAATTTTACACACTTCATTTAACATATTTCCTTCTTCATCGGTCAGAGCATAAGCAATTTTGCTACCGCCAATATCAAAAGCTAAAATTTTCATCGCCGCTTGCCTTTATCAAAACTCACCTCACTTTAGTATATAAAAAAAAGGTTTGCCGTCAAGACAAACCTTTTTGATAGGGCTGATAAATCGCCAATATTCTGCCTGTATAGCAGATTTCGTTGCCATGTATGTAGGCAGCCGACTTACCGATGGGGATGAACACATTAATCGGATAGTCATAGTCATCTACATGGCAAAATACACCGGTTACGATGCTCATAAAGCCGAGCATTTTACCGGAATGTTTGTCGTCGCAGCGCCAACCGATAGTAACGGTATTGTGCCCGAATGCACCAGGGCGACATACAACTTTGCAACCGAAAAATTCTCCAGCAGCATTTTCTACTTCTTGACGATCTAAAAGCTTCGCTTCAATCTCAATTTTGTTCCCTAAAAGGGTTAAAAACTTCGTTGTTTTCATGCTTTTAATTTTAGAATTATACAATAATAATATTGGTTAAACTTTGCTTATACGTTTTAGGGATAAATTTATTCACGACCATTTTTTTGAACTTGACGTTTAGCTCTGTTTTCGGTCAATTTATCCATGCGTTTATCAGATTTTTGTTTTAGCTCATTAATTACATCTTGCTTATAAGCTTGAATATCGAGCTGCGGCTTTTCGGCAAAATGCATACCGCTTTCAGCAATTTTTTGCATATCATCGGCATAGCGATAGGCGGTCGTTGTACCACCGGTTATATCTGCCGTAGCACTTTCTTTAGAAGCAAATTTTTTCAACAAACGCGCCTTAGTTTTAGATATTTGCGATTCTTGGCCGATATGACTTAAAACTTCATTAAGGCATTTCGTAAATTTATCAAATTCAGCAACGCGTCCTTTAATAAATTCAGCACGGTCACCGTAAGCCTTGATATTACGGTATTCCTTAACTATTCTAAGCTCGCCTTCCTGCGGTTGCAATGCTGTAAACAACTTTTGAAATTGTTCATCAATTTCCGGATGCTCGGCATATTTATGGTTTTTCCCAGATAAATCAATATATTCTTCAGCCATCGTTAAGGCAAAAAACTGCCGATTTGCCAATGGTACGTGGAAACATTTATGCTTTTCTTGCACAATGGCACGCGCATCAATCAGCGTTTGCGCCAATTTTTTCGGATCATCCTTAGCGGCTCTGATTTTTTCTCGGATTAAGATAATACCCTTATGTGTCCACATTTGTTGAACGCCGTATTTTTCGGTAACTTCCTTTAGGGACATTTTAGCAAATTCTTCTTTTTCTTGACCTTTAATCGGCAAACTGTCGGTTAAATAGCAATGCCAGCCGATTTTTTTATCTTCCAACAACCCTTGCCCATATTGCTTCAACAGCATCGAAAACAATTCTTTGCGACGTTCAAAACCAAACTTATCTCTGGTTTTTTCACTTTCTTGATGATATTTTTGCTGCGCTTCATACATCTGCTCAGAGCTTGGCAGACCATTAGCAAACAAATCTTTGAGAGAATTGAACTCCGTCGGCTGCAACAGTTCAAGAGTATTAACCAACTGCCTATTGCCTTGTCCCTTGTTACTCGTCAAACGCTGCCAAAATGCTTTTTTATCATATGGTGTTTTAACCGCTTTCAGATTTCCCTTCTTTTCTTTAGTGGCAACTAATTCTTTGGCATAATCGGCATAAACTTCATTTAACTTTTTATCAAACTCACCGTTAATACGCTTAAAATCTTTAATAACTTTCAGTTTTTGTTCCGCCGTTTCCCGCATGTTTTTATCCTTAAGCGAATCGGTCAATCCTTCTTCTTTGTTGCGTAATTCGCTCCAAGACGGGAAGAAGCCATGTTCCACCATTTTAAAAGCAAATTCTTTCTGTTCCGGTGTGTATTTTTTCACCATATCTTTTATATCAGATGCTAAATCATCATCTTGACGGCCGAGTCTTTGCAACAAAGGTAAGCGTTCAAACGGGGTTTTTACTTTATCCATGGCTTCGGCATTCGGTGCTTGCAGCAAATTTTTCAAATAAGCTGTGTTAGGCAAGATTGTGTCTTGCAACATACCGTTGCGCGCGCCTTCCAACATCGTCACACTGGCGGCAAGATGCCAGAAGTGGTCGGAAATATCCATCATTTTTGAAAATTGTTCCAGTTCTTCCTGTAGTTTCTTTTCATCATAGTCAAGACGTGTTACCTTTTGGCCTTTTACAGAAAATTCCTCATTGACAACTTCCTCAATTTCCGCCAGTTGATTGGCAAAATTGGTAATATCTTGCGGATATTCTTCACCGCCGATAATATGTCTGTCGGTATACGCACTATCCTCAGTCGGCACTAAAAATTGCAAACATTCAACAATGTTGCTGCCGTGGTAGTGTTCACTTTTTGCCATGCCAACTTTATTTTTTTCCTTAGCCATTGTTTTCCTCCTTAGTTTCAGCTTTAGCAACATTATAGCATTAAGATTATGACAAATCAAGAATAATTTTGTTTATTTTTTTTTACAATATGAGAAGATAGACCGGTTGGTTGACAAGCTGATGATAATAGGTTAGGTTTAAGAGAAATTTTGTGGTGTGCTGTTTTAGCCGGAAAGGTAAGGAAAAAACATAATGAAGCATAAACATGGCGATGAAGTTAACGGTTGGCTGATCATTGATAAACCATGCGGCATGGGTTCAACGGCGGTGGTCGGTAAAACGCGGTGGTTGTTGCAGGCCAAAAAAAACGGCCATACCGGAACGTTGGATCCGTTTGCCAGCGGGGTGTTACCGATTGCGTTTGGCGAGGCAACTAAATTAGTGCCGTTTGTTACCGAAGGACGCAAAGAGTATGAGTTTGTGCTGAAATGGGGTGAGCAAACATCAACTGATGATATTGAAGGCGAGGTTGTAGCACGCGCGGATAAAATACCGACGCATGACGAAATTATAGCGATTTTACCGGAATTTATCGGTAAAATTACGCAAGTGCCGCCGGTCTATTCGGCTATCAAAATCGGTGGACAGCAGGCATATAAATTGGCGCGGCGCGGGCAAACGGTGGAGATGCCGGCGCGGCAGGTGGAAATTTTTGCTTTAGAATTGCTCGAGGAATATGCCGATAGTGCCAAGTTTCGAGTAGAATGTTCAAAGGGAACATATGTGCGCACACTGGGCAAAGATTTGGCTCTAAAATTAAGCACGGTGGGGCATTTAACGGCGCTCAGACGCACAAAATGCGGAAATTTTTCATTACAACATACGATTTTACTGGATTCTTTGGAAAAAATGGAGTATGTAGAAGAGCGACGCAAGTCTCTTTGGCCGATGGAAACATCTCTGCGCGACATCGCGGAGATTGCTGTTTCGGCCGAAGATGCTCTCAGGCTAATACAGGGACAAAGCTTGTCGCCAAAGGGGTTTGAAGTTAAACCTTCAGAAAATTTGGTGGCGGCAAAGTTGCAAAATTGCTTGATTGCTTTGGTGCGAATCGATGAACGCAAAATTGCGCCGGTTCGCGTGTTTAACTTAAATAATGTAAAAAAGGAAACAAAAGATGTCGATTACAAATGAAATTAAAAAAGAAATTGTCGCCAAATATGGTAATTCCGAAAATGATACCGGTTCTCCGGAAGTGCAAATTGCCATTTGGACTTATCGCATTAACGCTTTGATTGAACACTTCAATGTTCATAAAAAAGATTTACATTCTCGCTTGGGTTTGATGAAGATGGTTAGCCGTCGTCGTCACTTGCTCGACCACTTAAAGAGCACCAGCGAAGAAAGATATCAGGCAATTGTGAAAAAGCTTGATTTGCGTAAGTAAGATAATACGGGGCGGCGGTAATAGTGCAGCTGCCCCGCAAAAATCCTGTGCAACAGCATAGGTGAGGAAAAAAGATGTATGGAAAGAAGAATTTTTTAGAAAGGAAAGAATTTTATGATAGATTTTAAAGTATGCCGTAAAGAGATGGAATGGGGCGGTAGAAAGTTAGTTTTAGAAACAGGAAAAATTGCGCGTCAGGCAACCGGTGCCGTGATGGCAACGTATGGTGAAACAATGGTTTTAGCCACGGTGGTTGGTGCCAAAGAGGCTAAACCGGATCAGGATTTCTTTCCTTTAACTGTGAACTATCAAGAAAAATATTATGCCACCGGTAAAATTCCGGGTGGATTTAACAAGCGTGAAGGTAAGCCGTCGGAACGTGAAATTTTAATTTCGCGCTTAATTGACCGACCGATACGTCCGCTGTTTCCGGATGCTTTCAAAAATGAAGTGCAAATTGTCTGCACGGTTTTATCACATGATCAAAAGAACGATTCCGATGTGGTGTCGATGGTTGCCGCTTCTGCAGCGCTTGCCATTTCCGGCATTCCGTTCTTGGGTCCGATTGGTGCGGCGAAAGTCGGTTATCATAAAGGTGAATATATTTTGAATCCGTCGATGGAACAGCAAGCGGTTTCGGATTTGGAATTAACGGTTGCCGGTACCGAAGAAGGTGTTTTAATGGTGGAATCGGAAGCTCAGGAACTTTCGGAAGAAACCATGTTGGGCGCAGTAATGTTCGGTTTTGAAAGCTTCCAACCGGTCATTAAATTGATTAAAGAATTAGCAGCAGAAGCCGGTAAGGAAAAATGGGAAGAACCGAAGTTCCCTGAAGAATATGATACTTTAAGCGCACGCATTATGAAGGATTTCGGAGCACGTTATGAAGCAGCTTTCAATGTGATTGATAAGCTCGAACGCGGCACAATGCTCGGTCAATTAGCTGAAGAAGTGAAAGCCACAATTGATCCGGAAAATGAAATTGAAGTACGCTATGTCGGTGATGCGATTGAAAATGTAATGCATCACACCATGCGCGAAAAAGTTTTAACCACCGGTCATCGTATTGATGGTCGTGATACCAGAACGGTGCGCCCGATTCAGTGCGAAGTATCGGTTTTGCCGGAAGCGCACGGTTCGGCTTTGTTCACCCGTGGTGAAACACAAGCTATGGTGGTTACCACATTGGGTACACCGGAAGATGCACAGTTGGTTGACGGCTTGTTCCCTGAAGCTAAGCAAGATTTTATGCTTTATTATAACTTCCCGCCGTTTTCGGTTGGCGAGTGCGGTCGTTTAGGTACGCCGGGACGTCGTGAAATTGGTCACGGTAAGCTCGCTTGGCGCGCTATTCATCCGATGTTACCGAAAGATAAAGTACAATTTCCTTATTCTTTGCGTATTGTTTCAGACATCATGGAATCGAACGGTTCATCATCGATGGCAACGGTTTGCGGCACCTGCTTGTCGTTGATGGATGCCGGTGTGCCAATGAAAAAGCCGGTGGCCGGTATTGCCATGGGCTTGATTAAAGAAGATGATGGTCGAGTAGCAATTTTAACTGATATTTTAGGTGATGAAGATCACTTGGGTGATATGGATTTCAAGGTTGCCGGTACCAAAGATGGCGTGACCGCTTTGCAAATGGATATTAAAATTACCTCCATTACCAAAGAAATTATGCAAAACGCTCTGGCGCAAGCGCATGAAGGGCGGATTCATATCTTAGGTGAAATGGCTAAAGCCATCGCCGAGCCTCGTCCGGAAATTTCACCGAAAGCACCGCGTATTCATACTATGAAGATTCCAACGGATAAAATTCGTGAAGTTATCGGTACGGGTGGTAAGGTTATTCGTGAAATTATTGAACAAACCAACACTAAAATTGAAATTGAAGATGATGGTACGGTTTTGATTGCTTCAAATAATAATGAAAATTGCCAGAAGGCGATTGACATCATTTTGGGCATTGTGGCCGAACCGGAAGTCGGTCATATCTATAAAGGCACGATTACCAAGATTATGGACTTTGGTGCATTCGTACGTTTTATTGGGCAGACTGAAGGTTTGGTTCATATTTCGGAAATTAAAAACGAACGGATTGCTTCAGTGAGCGATTTCTACAAAGAAGGCGATACCATTTGGGTAAAGTGCTTAGGTATGGATAACCGTGGTAAAATTAAACTTTCAGCAAAGCGGGTTAATCAAGAAACCGGCGAAGATTTGGAATAGTTTGATTATTATCAATCAGAACAACAGCGCCAATCTTTTCAAAAAAGAGCGGCGCTTGTTTATTCTCAAGAGGCAATAATGTATAGCGACCGATTTAAACAATTTATAGAAATGTGGCAGAAAGATTTTGCCATTGAGCGCAGCATGAACGAAAAAGTGTGTGTGGATCGCGACGGTAACCCGATTCCATGGTACACCTATCCGGCAATTGAGTATATTTCGCAGTTTGATTACAGCGCTAAAAAAGTGTTTGAGTTTGGCACCGGTAATTCATCAATGTATTGGGCTAAACGCGCCAAGAAGGTTATCAGTATTGAAGATAAACCGGAATGGTATGAAAAATTTGCTGCCGAATTTGCCGCACCCAATTGGCAAATGCGTTATTGTGATGAAAAACAAGGTTATGAAGATACGATTTTAGCTGACGGCGAAAAATATGATGTGATTATTATTGATGGCAAGCGCCGCGCTGAATGTGCCGCTAATGCCGTTAAAGCGTTGGCAACCGGCGGAATGATTATTTTAGATGATAGCGACCGTGTAAATACCAGTTTGGAATATGTTAATGCCATTAAAATTTTGCGCACTGCCGGTTTATTACAAATTGATTTTTACGGTTTTTGCCCAATGAACAATTACACCAAAGCAACATCGATTTTTTTCAGCCGTGATTTTGATTTTGTTTCATTATATACGGTGCAACCGATTAACGGATTGGGCAATATTTGGTCAATGAGCCGCAAAGAACGCAAGCAATTTTTCAGAAAACAGGAATGGCCGCTAACAGAAACAGAGGAAAATGTTGGTGATTAACCTTCATCAACTTCGAAACTATTTTCTTCTTCAGCATTTGGATCATAGTCAATCCCGAGTTTAGCCAACATATCATCATTAATGTCTTCACGTTGTGCCACAATCCAATCAGGCACATTCGGCGCCGGCGGCAAGGCGGCTAATTTTTTCATTTTTTTATCCAAATACCAACGCGGTGAATCAGCAATAATCGGACGGTCGATATGGCTTTGCATTAAGACCACTTGCTTGAGCATCGGTAAACTCAAAAGTTGCGTTGAACTGATAACCGGAACGGCTTGTAGTTGGTAGCTAACGTTCTTGGCAAGCGGGTTGAAGTCTTTACCTAAGCTACCTTCAGTGCGTGAAAATGAAGATACACGCATGGTCTTATTACCAATCATCTTAGAGAAGCGTTGTGCTGTTACCTCATTGTTTTGCGATAAGATAACTTTACAAGCGGTGGTAGAAATAACTGTTTCCAAATCATCTTTACCATATTTACCGGAAATTTGCCCCAAATCTTGGCCAATTAAGAGGTATGAAACTTTTTGACCACGACCGACTGCCGGTCCGTCAATAATTGCCTTCATTTTCGGCATTTGCGGAAACTCATCGAGCACAAACAAGGCCGGGAACGGTCCCATTTTGCCATCAGTGCGGTTGACGTGATTCGGCGGATTGGAAATCAAATAAGAACTCATCAATTCAATAAAGGTTGAGCTGATAACGCCTAGAGCGCGGGCATCAACTTGGTTAACCGACAGATATACTGAGATTGGCTTCCATTCACCGGTAACCGGATCTTTCATGCCACGCAAATCCTTAAACTGCAAATCGGAAAAGCTGGTGCGTGCCTTAACCGCTTGGTTTTTGAAGACGTTAATACCGGCAAAGGCGGTGGAAAGAATGGAGCCGCGCTCCTTATCCGGCGTGTTACTGAGTTGGCTGAGTTCAGTGATGGCACGTTGCGCATAGCCGAAATTACGTGCTTCTTTGATAGCTTCTTCCAGCATATCGTGCGTTGGATCGGCCATGGCGGCCATTTGGTCACCTTCATCCATACGGCGTTGAATTTCTTGGGCGGCGTTAATTTGCGCTTCGGTAATCCATTCCATAATCATAGCAATGCACGCTTCGCGTCCCATCCAGCGTGGCGGTAATAAATTCCACGTTCCAATCGGCAGGTAGTTTTCCATGGTCAGAGTGCCGTTCTTAAGGTTCTGAATGGCGCGCGGCGCTCCGGGATCACGCATCCCCATATAATATCCCTCGAGAACTTCCTTATCTTTTTCATCGAGTTTACCTTCATAAATGCGACCAATGAAATAGTCATTAGCGCGAGCGCGGTCACACTTAGATACCACAAATTGAATAAAGCCGGTTAGAGCGGCACGACCGGTTTGCGACCAGTGCGGATCAGCACCGCCTTTTGGATCTTCTACAAGAATATTACACATTGAATCGACATACATATCCCGATCCGGTCCTTCTTGCGGAATACAAGTCGGCGACAGCGGGTTCCAGCTTGGATAATAAATACCTTCACTCGGATTATCTTCAGCACCCCAGTTGATAATAAAAACCGGACCAACTTTAGCACGTGCACCGGAAGTACTGTAACATAATTCCGGTTTCGGGTCGTTAATAACTAAACTCAGCTTATCAGAATTAAAAATTGTCGGCACCACAACGCCGGCCGTTTTACCGGTTCCCGGAGGTGCACAGCACAAAGTTGCCAAAGTTTCTTTAAGCATCAAAAATTGGCCGTTAACTTTACCAACGACTTGGCAAAAACCGTCAAAACCCAACAGTGGCATTTTCTTAATATCGCTCAAAGTGGCAACACGCGCTGAACCGTGAATATTGGTTTGAAAGCGGTACGGACTAATCATGCCGGCAAAAATCAAACCGACCGGAATGATAATAAATGGCAACAACGGAATCCACAGACTAAGCGAAAATGAACCGCTATGATTCATAATTTGGCGAAACCATTTACCATACATTTTAAACAGATGGTTAGGGTCAGATAAGATGAGGCTCATAAATTTATCGACAACTTCTATAGAGCCTTTAGAAACACCGTTACCAACGACATAAGACAGTGGTAAAGCTGTAATAAATAATACAATAGATAAACCTAAACAAATGAAGAAAGCCGTCAGCATCCAGCGGACAGCGTCATCATATTCTTTCCATTCTTCACCGCGATCTTTTAAAGCCATTTTTTTCCTCTATTTTTTCAAGACTTTGCGTAAACGATCAAGTTCTTTGCGCGACATTGAACCGTCTGCGTCGCTCAGAGTTTTAGAAAACAGTTGAATTTCCTTCGGGGCACCACGATTGATGCGTGTAACGTTAATATCCATATTTTCCCACACATCAAACATATCATCGGCATTGATAATATTTGCCATTTGTACAACCACAAAGGCTTCCAAAGTTTGTTCGAAGTTTTCTGCTTCCAGTAAATCTTTAACTGCATCACGTGCAACACGTAATTTACGAACCGGTGAAACGCGGTGGCTGCTTTCAGAAAACCACAAAGGTTCTTCGCCGTTAAATAATTCTTCATCAGCTAACCAATCGCCACTTTCCTTGTCAACTAAACACAAACAAATTTTGTTTTCAGAAACACCGATGAAATCAAGTGTAGTATTTTTAATGGTAATATTTTCAATAACATCATAGCCTTTTTGTTGCAGTGTTTCAAAAACAGGACCTTTATTGACACCACCGGTTGGTTTAACATCATTCGTTTCAGCGGTGCGCTTGTTTTTATCACGTTCGGTGCGTTCACTTTTGCCACCTCGATTATTGTCGCGTCGGTTATCGCGGTCATTGTTTTTATCTTGACGGCGTTGTGAGTGGCGAGTATCACGTGGTTGCGGCTCATCGTCATCAAAATCATATTTAGGTTGAGATTTTGATGTATTTTTTGTTTCAGTCTGAGGTTCTTTTTTGATGTCAGCCTTTTCAAACGAATCGATATCTAAGTCAAAATCATCATCGTCATCATCAAACTTAAACAACGCATGATCAATGGTAGCGCTCACATCAGTATTAACGGCTGGTTTTGGTGCCGGTTTAGGAGCGCTGTAAGTTGGTGTTGGCGTGTATGATGCGGTGTTTGACTTTGGTGCATCGGCATAGTCGGAAATTGGTGAACGGAAGCTACCAATGACCCCCAGAGGACGTACCTGTTTATATGATTTTTTCTTAACCACGCCATATTTGTTGTTGGTGGTGATAACATTTAATGGTGTTTTGATGAAACGTTGGTACAACCTGACCGGCAACATTAAAACTTTGCCGATAATCTTTTCCCACTCTACCAAGCATAGTGTCCACCAACCGGTGATAAGCATTGGAAAAAAGGTTACCAAGATAATGACAAATGCCCATTCTTTAGGGGCGCGCACCACCCAACCGGCCTGCCAAAGCTCCTTGGCTTGACGCCAGTGATCCGGCCAAAAAATATCAAAATGCCAATTGCAAAGCATAATTACACGAATGCCCTCGGTGAAGATAATACCCCACAGAGCGCCGACAATAATTATCCTTAACAATACCAATAGTGACTTCAATCGTTGCTCCTAAACATCAGAACGTTCTCTTGCCAACAGCATAACAGCCATTTATTAAAAAAGTGATTACATTTATATATTTTTCCACTTTTTTAATAAGTGAGTGATTTTTTATTTTTGTTTCAGCTTACTAATATCAACAATAATAGTTCATAATCAATTGTGGCGTTTTTCAATTTGGTTGATAATATCCTGACGGAAACGACCAACCTCAACCAGATGTGCTTTTTTCTTTTCTTGTTCAAGCCGTTCATTAACCAGTTGTTCCAGCGATTTTTTTTCTTCTACTTTAAGGTTTTTAATATTGATATCCGGTGCTCTATAATCTTTGGCGCCAATATTGTTCAGCCAAGCCAGAGGTCCGGTGAGTAAGTTGGTATATTTACAGCGGTAAATAAACCACCAGCCCAACAAATTTATCGGCACAAGTGAAAAAATACCAAACAACATCAGTAAATCATTACCGGTCAGCGTTGCGCCGGTGTTCCAATAGGCAGCAATATTGCGATAAGTATTCAACGATAGAATATTGATGCGATAAAAGTGCTTATAGGCATAATAAAATGCCGCCACCACCAATGCTGAAAACGCAGCGCTGAAAATGAGCGCAAAGATTATATGAAACAGTTTTTTTATCATAGGCTTCTGCCACCTAAAATGCTTTGCAGCAGATTTTTGGCCGCTTGTTCATCTTCCGAACCGTGTTCCAAACGGCTTAATCGGCCGTGGTTAGCCTCTAAAGACATATCAATATTTTGTTGCCGCTGATTGATTTGTTGCAACACAACATTCAGCGGTGCGGCGCCCGATAAACCACGATTATATTGTTCGGCAACTTCTTTTAAGGTATGGCCGGATTCATCTTGGTAAAGCTGGCTGAGTGCGCCTAAAGAGCGCTGCATATTTTCCGCAACTTTAATCTCTTTTGGCGTTTCCATATTGAGCAGTTGTGGATTATTGAAAGCAAAACGTTCATTTTTGGCATCATTGGTGATTGCCACGAAGGTTTTGGTTTGCTGTTCAATTTGCAAATCGATAAAATTCTCCACAGCTTGAATATACAAAATTTTCTTATCTGCTTCAGACATGCCTTTGGCTTGGGCATGGTCATCAACCACGGCACCAATGGTTAAAACGGCGGCGTGCATTTCTGACATTTCGGCAGCAACTAATTTTTCAAAATCAGGATTTTCAGCGTTAACCCAATTTTGATTGTTATCAAGCATATACTTCATGGCCTGTTTGGTCATAACATTGCGGACGGCCAGTTTATGCAGAGATTTTTCTATTTCAATATCTTTTTCGTTACGATGTTCAACCGCATTTTTTAATCTATCCGGATTGCGCGCATATTCATCTTTAATCAGTTTAACGATTTTAGCATCGTCGTTCATATTACCACCAGCATCAACTTGTGGCGATAAAATATCATTGCCGGCGCTATCTTTCCACGTCCATTTATCAGGTTCTTCCGGAAATCTATGAATATTTTCTTTGGTTGCTTGGTTGATTGCTTGTAGCTGGTTCATTTTAGCTTCATAGCTAGCATCCATTTGCGGTGCGGTTTGAGTGAACAGGGCCGCAATTTTTTTAGCACCGGCTTTGCAATTAGCATTTTTCATCTTTTCAGCAGCACGATCTAAGTCATCACCGCTCTGTTTACACCAATCGGCATAGCGATCAACACCGTTACGTATATAACCAATCAATTTATCGGTCCAAAGATTCAGATAGTGTAAGAAGATATCTTCGTAGAAGAAGTCTATGACATCTTTTGGTTTAATATCGCGGCTTTTATACTCTTTAGGAGGTCTTGACGGATTTTTATCTTTTTTGGTTTCTTTGCCGACATTAGCCACATTCTCCGGCAGTTGTTCTTCTTGCGGTGCCGTTTGTTGCGGTCGTGCTTCTTCGTTGCCACCGATATTGGTTTGATATTTTTGCTCATCAGCATCAACGCGAGCAAAAAATTGGTCAAGATTGCGTGCCGGTTGCAAAATCGGCTGACCGTTGGCTTCATAGCGGCGGGCGATTGAAGCATTATAAATTTGCGCCATATCTTTTAAATTACGGTTATTACTTGCTAAGCTGGCAAAATTAACAATATGTTCACCGTGTTCATCGGTTAAATCGGCTAAGGTTTGCAGCGTTTTGAGCTGTTCGTTCATAAAAAATTCCATAGCGTCTTTGTCCGTATCATCTAATTTACCACTATCAATTTTATTTTGCGCCACCATCGCGTGCAGAGCGAGATAAGTAACGGCGGAATGACCGTTTGGCGAATTATTATCATTCAAAAAATGTTTTAAAGTTTCAGTAGCGCCAATGGTTTGCAGATTTTTGATAACAGAAGTTATGTTATCGCACTCATAACTACTCAATTTTCCCAATTCGACCGAACTGTTATATTTGGGATAGGTAAGTGCCATAAATTCATTAGGAATACCATCTTTCCACGGTGAATCATCTTTACCGGCTTCTTTTTCCAAAAAATCTTTGACTTTATTTAAATCCTCGTCACTAGGATTTCTACTTCCTAAAACAAAGTAAATTTGCGTTGGAGTCAATTCCTCATCAGCCATTTTTTTTACTCCTTTTTTATCAAAAAGATTTTCACTCTTGCTTGCAATATAACATAGTTTTTGTTTTTTGTCCACTAAAAAATGCAAAAAATATTTTAAAACACTGGTTATAGCAACATTAGTTTGATAATAAAAAAACCGCGGTATTAACCACGGCTTTTTATTTAACAAAACAATCAAATTATTTTTTCTTGACTAATGCGGCCTTTCTGAGCAATCCTTCATATTGGTAAGCAATCAGGCGCGATTGCACTTGGCCGATGAAATCCATGGTAACTTGTACCACGATGAGCAAAGTAGTGCCGCCCAAAACAAACGGAACACCGACTTTGGCAATTAAGATTTCCGGAATGATACACAAGCAGACTAAGTAAATCGACGCCACCATGGTTAAGCGTGTGATAACATAGTCCAAATAATCAGCGGTGGTTTTACCCGGACGAATGCCGGCAATAAAGCCGCCGTGTCGCTTTAAATTATCAGCCGTTTCCTGAGGATTGAATACCACACCGGTATAGAAAAACGTGAAGAACAAAATTAAGAAGGCATATAAAGCCAAATAGAGCGGTTGGCCGTGTCCTAAAAGTTGGCTCAAGGTTTGCACCCAACCCGGTCCTTGTTCGGCCGACAAATTAGCAATGGTAATTGGCAACAACAGTAATGAACTGGCAAAAATCGGCGGGATAACACCGGTCGGGTTAATTTTAAGCGGTAAGTGTGAAGAATCGGCCGCTGTCATACGCATACCCATCTGACGCTTCGGATATTGAATAACAATACGGCGTTGCGCACGTTCTACGAACACAATAACGTAAATTAACGCCAAAGCCATGGCAATTAACATCAAAATTGTTACAATGGACATTTGGCCGGCACGTCCCAATTCAAAAGTTTGCGCTAAAGCGTTCGGAATGTTGGCGATAATACCGATCGTAATAATTAACGATGAACCGTTACCGACGCCACGTTGGGTGATTTGGTCGCCGAGCCACACAATGAACATGGTGCCGCCAACGAGCGAAACGATGGTCGAAAACTTAAATACAAAGCTACTTATCATCACCGCAGAAGCACCGTTAGAACCGGAAACGCTTTCTAAACCAACAGCAATACCATAACCTTGGATAATGGTAATCAAAACAGTTAACATTTTGGTATAATGCGTAATTTTACGATGACCGGCTTCACCTTCTTTTTTCAGAGCCATTAAAGACGGAATGACCGATTGGCCGAGTTGGATAATAATGGAAGCCGAAATATATGGCATAATATTAAGGGCAAAAATGGTCATACGCTCCAAAGCACCGCCGGAAAACATATTAAACATTCCCAAAATGCCGCCGGCATTACGATTAAACATTTCCGCCAAAACACCGGCGTTAATCCCCGGCAACGGAATGTATGTTCCTAAACGGAACACAATCAGCGCCATAATCGTAAACCACAGTCTTTTTTTGAGTTCTTCGGCTTTACTGAAAGCCGACATATCCATATTTGCAACTAATCTATCTGCCATTGAAACCATGTTTGTTTCCTTATCAATTTTAATTTTATCCAATAAGCATAATCTAATACACAAAAAACAATTCAGATGCAACAAAAATTTTCTTATCTACAGAAAAAACAATTGTAAATTGAAAAAAAGTATTATAAAATGAGGCATTGTTGTTTGTTGAGAAAGCCACAAGATGACGGAATTCGGTAAAAAACATCAAAAATTCAAAGAAATACATTCGGCGAAAGAAAATGCCGAGGGCGTTCTTGGACGCAGCCAATCATGGCAGGCAATTTCTAAGCAAATTAATAAATATGAAAATAAACCGACCGGTGGTTCAATCTCGCAGGATATTGTGTTTAGCGGTAAAGTTTTACAAGGGGGTAATTTTACCGGTGAAAACTTCGAAAATGCTGATTTTAGCGGCAGCAATATGCAAGAAATTATTTTGGCGCGGGCAAATTTGCAAAATGCCAATTTTACCGGTGCGGATTTGAGCGGTGCGGATTTAAGCGGTGCGGATTTGAGCGGTGCAACTTTTACCGGTGCCAAGCTCATCGGGGTTAATTTTGCCGGTGCTAAAATGCACGGTGTTAAGCTGATTGATGCCGATTTGCAAGATGCTCTTTTAATTGATGCTGATTTGGATCAACTGACAATTGAAGAATTGCAAGAGTTGGTGGAATATTTAGCCAAATATTATCCACATAAGTTGAATTTAAGCCGGTTGAATTTAACGCTATTGGATTTGAAGCGTATTGATTTGCGGCAAGTAAGCCTGAAGGGTGTTGACTTACGCGGTTGTGATTTGACCGGTGTGAATATTTTTGAGCTTGATTTAAGTGAATGTTTAATTTCGCCGGAGCAAATTGCCCAAGCCATCGGTCATATGCCAACACCGGAAGAATTAGCGAAAATCTTGGCACCGAAGAAGAAAAAAAATAAAGGTAAAATGAAAGGTATCGATTTTGGTGATTTGTTTGATTCGCGAGGTAATTTTGATTGGGATACAACAAAATCAGGGGTTGATATGAAAAAATTGCTGGCGACCGGTAAGGAAATTATCAGGAGCTTTCAAAAGGGTGATAAAAACAATAAAGATGATAAAAATCAGCCTATAAAGGACGATGAAAAAGACGGAAAGAACGATACCGAAGAATTGCGCAGAACCATTGAAGAACACAAAAGAAAAGTGTTAGAACAGCGTATGGAACAGCAGAAAAACGAACAACGAGAGGTTGAACGTGAAGCTGTAAAAGAAAAAATAAATGAAGTTAAAATGCATATGATGAATAGTAATCGTGAGAGATAGAGCTTAAAAAATGGAGAATACTTTATTTGCCAGCCATGTAAAACGTCCGCTCGCTGATAGATTGCGACCGACCAAATTAGAGGAAGTGGTTGGGCAAAATCATTTGGTGGACGATGATGCACCATTGGGACGAATGATTAAATCCGGTAAGATGACCTCGTTTATTTTATGGGGACCTCCGGGATGCGGTAAAACCACCATAGCTCGCTTGATTGCCGAATATACCAATCTTTATTTTGAGCAAATTTCGGCAGTATTTTCCGGTGTGGCTGATTTGAAACGGGTGTTTCAATTTGCCGCCGACCGGCGTGCTAATCAGGGCAAAGGCACATTGTTGTTCGTTGATGAAATTCATCGTTTCAATAAATCGCAGCAGGACGGTTTTTTGCCGTATGTGGAGGACGGTACGGTCATTTTGGTGGGTGCAACCACGGAAAATCCTTCATTTGAATTAAATTCAGCTTTATTATCGCGGTGTCAGGTGTTTGTGCTTAATCGGCTCAATGCTGACGATTTTGAAATTTTATTGCAACGCGCTGAAAAGGAAGAAGGTGTGGCGCTGCCGATTGATGCTGAAGCACGCGAGTTCATTAAAGAAATTGCCGATGGTGATGGGCGCTACATTTTAAATATTGCCGAAAATATATGGGCCTATGCGCAAGAAGGGGAAATTTTTAATAAAGAACAGATTATTCATATTATTCAATCGCGTGCACCGATATATGACAAGGGGCGTGACGGACATTATAATTTAATTTCGGCAGTGCATAAATCAATGCGCGGCTCCGATGTTGATGCGGCGCTGTATTGGGTAGCACGAATGTTGGTGGCCGGTGAAGATCCGCGCTATTTATTGCGTCGGCTACTTAGGTTTGCGATTGAAGATGTGTCGCTGGCTGACCCGAATGCCGTGACGCAAGCGATATCGTGTATTGAAACTTATGAGCGTCTTGGTTCACCGGAAGGCGAATTAGCGGTGATGCAATTAGCGGCTTATTTAGCGACGGCGCCAAAATCGGCCGGTGTGTATAAGGCGATGCATCGGGCGTATGATGCGGCTAAGAAAACCGGCTCATTAATGCCGCCGAAGCATATTTTAAATGCACCAACCAAGCTGATGAAAAATCTCGGTTACAGCGATGGCTATGTATATGATCAAGATTTGGAAGACGGTTTTTCGGGGCAAAATTATTTTCCGGACGGTATGGCACGGCAAAAATTTTATCAGCCGGTGGAGCGCGGTTTTGAGCGCGAAATAAAAAAACGTATTGATTATTTTGATAAACTGCGCAAAGAGAAACAGGCTGCTATGAAGAAGGAAAAAGTTGATGAATAAGCTCGTTATTGTTTCATATCTGAATTTTTTGCGCTTAAAGGATAGCAGTCGGAAGGCATTATCGGCGTGTGATGATTTTTTAGTTTCAATCAATGAAGAAGAATATACACAATTAAGCGCTGAGGATAAAAAGAAATTAGCCGGTGTGGCTTTGACCGATGTCAAACACAATGCCACGATTATCGAAACACTCAAAAGGGAAGATTTATCACCGGCAGAGCTTAAATTTTATCTTAAAGAAATTTCACCTGCTATTGACGTAAAGGTTATTGAACAAACATATAAAGATAAGCATTTGCAACAATCAAAACCGTATGCACCGCGCAAAATCTTTTATGCCGGATATAATTCCAAGAAAAAGGGCGGGCGCTAGGGGAATTAGCGGCTGTTGGCTGGTTTGATGATTTGCGGCTGAAACAATGGGGTTTTAGCATAGGTTAGTGCAAATTCTCTGCGATTATCATAATTCAATACCATGGTATGGCGAATGACCATGGCTTCTTGGGCGGAAAGAAGAATGTATGTTCCATCTTCAAACCTCAAAAGTTTTTATAATATAATTTACTGATTTTGTCAATAATTTTTTGTAGATTCAAACTAGAAGCTGAACGATTATGAATATAAGAATAGGTAGCAATGAGTATTCCAATTAAGAACCTTCATCGGTCGGTTGTTGATTTTGTTCTGGATAATATCAAGATGCTGTTGAGGAATCAACTCAAAGGTATTTTCTTAGGAAAAACTGCCGTAAAATTTTATTTCTGTTCTTAATAGAACCTTTATTGGCAGAACAATAAGGTCTGCAAAAATAGCTTTTACAACCCAATGAATGCTTGGAAATAAAATTATATCCAGTAAATAATGCATCGAAAGGGAAAAAATAGTGCATTAATGCGGAAATACAGTAAGTGGTACAGTAACTGTACCTGTGAGTGGTATAGAAGAAAAAGTTCTTGCATTTTGTGCCCCTTGTGATGTATTTGGTTATTGGTATTTTTACTTAGTTTGCTTAAATTAGAGGAAAAATTTTTGATTAAAGTTCTGTTTGTATGTTTGGGGAATATTTGTCGGTCGCCGATGGCGCAGTTTGTGTTTAAGCAAATGGTTGAGGAGCGCGGT
>ONQU01000011.1 GCA_900320035.1 uncultured Rhodospirillaceae bacterium
AGTTTTTGTAAAAATGTTCGCGCAGAAATAATTTTAGACAGTTCACAGACGATTCAGAATAAAATTATTGATACCACACGAAAATTTGCAGTTACGGCATGGAGTGTTTTGGTTATTGCTTTAAAGAAATCAGGGAAATAAAGTATGGAAAGCAATTGGAAAGAATTGTTAAACAGATTGGGCATTGCTTACTCATTTACCGATGCGGCGCATCAATATCAACCGCATACGGTCAGTGATGAGACATTGTTAAAGATGGTTAATTGTTTAGGTTTTCAGCTTAAAAGTGTTAATGATAGTGATAAGCTCTTACAGAAAATAGAGAATAAGCGTTGGCAATATGCGGTGGAGCCGATTTATGTGGTACGGCAGCAAGCTATTCAATTTGATATTGTGGTATCACAAGATGATGTTGCAAAAGCAGAAATAGCGGTTAGCTGCCAAGGTATTAATATACCGGTGCAATATAGACAGCATGTGGTTGCGGAAAAAATATGTGGGCATACTTTATATCAAAGATTGGAAATTATTATTGAGAGCGATCTGGAACCACAGTATTACGATGTAGAAATTAACTGCGGACAGCAATCTCACCAAACCACATTGGCCATAACGCCTGATTTGTGCTATATTCCCGATGTTTTAGCGCAGCGCAAACTTTGGGGTTTTGCTATTCAGCTGTATGCTTTGACCAGTGCACGTAATTGGGGTGTGGGTGATTTCAGCGATTTATTAAGTTTGGTGAAATTATGTGCACAAAAGGGGGGCGATGTTATTGGTATTAATCCGCTTAATGTGTTGTTTCACGATTATCCGGAAAATGCCAGTCCTTATTCTTCAATCAGTCGTCTGTTTTTGAATCCAATCTACATTGATGTTGAAAAAGTGACCGGTTATCAGCCGGCAATGTTGTGCGGTCAAGAGAAAATTTTGCAAACAGTGCGTGAAAGCAAGGATATTGATTATACGTCGGTTTATCGATTGAAAATCAGCATTTTACGCCGTATTTTTGATGAATTTTTACCGAGTTCTAAATCAGAAATGCTTAAGTTTAAGCATTTTTGCGCTCAGCAAGGAACTGATTTGCAGGATTTAGCCGTTTATCAAGCGATTTATTCTTTTTATTGTGATAAAGTATATGGCGGTTGGCGGGGTTGGCCTAAAGAATTGCAAAATCCGCGTTCTAAAGCGGTGGCAGATTTTGCCAAAGTGTATCAGAATGAAGTGACGTTTTTTAAATATTTGCAGTATTTAGCAGCCGAGCAGCTGGAGGAAGTTACAAAAGCAGTTGATAAATGTGGCCTAAAAATCGGCCTTTATCGTGATTTACCGGTTGGTTTGTGTAAAGATAGTGTAGAACTATGGGCCGGTCGCGATTTATTTATTAAAGATTGCGGTGCCGGTGCACCACCGGATGTATTCTTTCCTAAAGGACAGAAATGGTGTTTAGGCGCGTTTAATCCATTTACTTTGAAAGCCAGTGGATATAAGCCTTTTATCAAAATTTTGCGGGCGGCCATGCAGGGTGCCGGTGCTGTGCGGATTGACCATGTTATGAGTTTGATGCGGCTCTATATTATTCCAGATTGTGCCGATGAAGGAACTTATATTTATTATAATTTTGATGATATGCTCGGTTTGGTAGCGCTTGAAAGTGTTTTGAACAAGTGCATGGTGGTGGGCGAAAGTATAGGCAATGTACCGGAAGGTTTCATTGAAAAAATTAATGCACGAGGTGTTTATGCTTTGAGCGTTTTATGGGCAGAACGCTGGAATGGTTGCGGCGAATTTAAATCACCTTGCGATTTTGCCAAGAAAGCATTTTGTTCGGTGGGAACGCATGATATGGCACCGCTTAAAATGCGTTGGTTCGGTTATGATATAGAAACAATGTATCAATTGCAGATGATAAACGCTGAAGAACGGCAAAATCAATATAAAGGGCGCGAAGATGAGCGTTGCAAGTTATTGCATGCTCTTGATTGCGCTTGTGTGTGGCCGCAAGATAAGCCACGACAGGGTGATTGCTTATATGGTGAGGACTATCCTAATGGCATTATGGAAGCGGTTGAGCGCTATGTGTCTGCGAGTTGTTGTGATGTATATTTAATGCAGTTGGAAGATGTTTTCGGGGTGACGGAGCTGCAAAATCTACCGGGAACTGATCGGGATAAGCATCCGAATTGGCGGCGTAAGTTGCCGGTAAAAATTGAGGATTGGTTGCATAATGATGATTTTAACCATGCTTTACAGGCGTTACAACGCTAGATGGTGTTTTTTACACGGCATGATGAAAAAGGAAAATGTTATTCCATGCTCGGCGCATTCCTAAAATGTCATCGCTCGTTTTCGCAAGAAAACATCCAGCGATCTTCCGTTTGAGAAAATAATCGGTAGATCCCTTGACGATTCCTTCGGAATCGAGGGATGACTTAATTATATTGCTTCGCAAAAACGAGAGGGACTTTTTTTGCTTTGCTCGGCGGTGAGGGATGACACTTAATAAACAATGTTTTTTTCGCCGATATTAAATATTATTATTTAAAAAATTTCCACTAATACAATGAGATATATTTTTAAATTCAAGTAACAATGAAACAATTTCGAAAACTTTTTGCGGCGTGTAAGGACGATAGATGAAGTCCATGCGGAAATAGTCCGGATTTAAGTCCGCAGATTCAGCAGCAATACAATACGGCGCTTCATCAAACACCATCATCTGGCAGTTTTTCGACAGTGCCTTATATTTATGCCCGTCTTGTTCTAAATCAAACCACATCGGTTGGCGTGGACATTCACGGCAGCCATTGTTGCGAATGCACCCCACGCTGGTGAATAAAGGAATATCCTGATAAATAATCAAGTTGGTATTTATTTGCGATTTTTTTATTATATTACAAATATTTAATTTAATATCTTCGAGTGATAAACAAACTTCAGCGGCGCCGATTTCTTGCGCAAAAGCCAGTGCTTGCGTGTTTAACATATATAAAGTGCTGTCAAAGCTGATATCTAATTGCTCAAGCGGCAGAATCTCTAAAGCCCAATAGTTGGCAACTTCCCACTTTTTATAGCCCATATTTAATAGCTTAGCAATAATATCAGTATATAGCGTTGGTTTGCGACAAACCGTTGGTAAAGCGATGCGAACCTTATTTTTCGGTAAGTTTGCCAAAGCGGCAATATCAATTTGCGGATCAAGGAGATATATAATTTCCACAAAATTATCTAAATCGAGCAAATTCAAATAGTTAAGGTTATCAACTTTAATTTTAAATTGTTTTACTTTGGTCCGTTTGACACCTGTCGGTAATGTTGGCAATTGCCCACTTGGCTTTTCAATTTTGATTTGGCTGTATAATTGCCGACGCAGTTCATTGAGTAAGGATACCGGTGTAAATAAATTTTCTTTATTATCAATATCTAACGAGCGTAATTTGAAGTTTGTATCACCGGTTTTTGCAAACGCCTTGTGGATAGCTTCAATACTTTTTTGCGGTTGATTAGTGGGGGTAAATTCGCCATTGATACTTGCTTGATAAGCACCGCAGATTGCTGTTATGGCATCTTTGAAAACATTAATTTTTATATCTATCTCATTGGTATGACGATATAATTTTGGCTTTGGCTTGGCGTAGTGATAAGCACCTTTAACTTCAGATGCCGAAGCCAAATATATTTTATCACCGCATACCAAGTGTGGATAATTGGTCGGTAAATCAATTTCTACCACGATACCGGCAGGGGCTTCAAAGCAACTTTTATGCTGCACATAAAGCCGC
>ONQU01000153.1 GCA_900320035.1 uncultured Rhodospirillaceae bacterium
GAAGACGAAGCTATTCTTATAATATCTTCCGTCTTCTAATGTCGGGACTACAAAAGCACAAAGCTTAACAGTAGAGACATTTTCGTTGCAAGGGTCACAGATATCACAAAAATTCACCACTCCTTTTTGTGGTGTGTTAGAAGACTGACCGTGACATTTGCATCTCCACGGCAAGCTTTGGTTTGACTGTGCACAGTTACAAGGCATAAAGCTCCTTTCTTAATAATTATTTGGCCTTAAAGTTCGTAATCGATTCTTATCTGCCAGCTAGAATTAGTGGGCAGATTTGGAACCCCCACCCGAAGGTGGGGATTAGGATTAGCCTGCGTAAGGCACTGCGCACTCTACATCGAAGGCAATGACGAAGACTTCGCGTGGGAAGAGGAGGTCATTGAAACCTAAGAATGAAGCTTGGAGCGATTCGTACTTGTTGTCGCAGGTTGCTGGGAAGCGGGTTGGGTCCATCAACGGAGTCACGCCGGTGTAGAAGGCGCGGCGAGAAGCGATGACCACATAGTACTTCGTACCATCCGCAGAAAGGAATGGGTTGAAGCTGTTCGCAGCTGAGCCTGGGGTGATAGCGCCAGTAGTCTTGTTGACAGTTGGCGAGTAGAACCAGATGTTGTCTGGGGCGATGTAAACGGTTTCACCGAATAGTTTGCCACCGAGGACACCCATTGGCTTCCAACCACCTTGTACGAGTTCGACGTTGACGGTGGTAGCACCAGCGTTAGCGTTTGCTGAAGAAGCAGCGCCGAAGCCAGTGTAGATGGTAGCACCTGGAGCAACCATGTCGCTTTCAAAGTAGCGGTGTGCTAAGATACCATATTCGTTCATGCCGAAGACGGTCTTCATATAAGCAAGCACCTGGCTCAATACTTCGTAGCCGTTAGCAACAGCTGAACCAGCATAGTAGTAGTGAGTTGGGAAGCAAGCTGCATCGGTTGGGATGAGCGTTTGAGTTGCTTGTGCAGCGGTAAGAGCTTGGCACATAAATGCGTTCCAAGCGAAGATACCTTGTACTTGGCGGTTAGCTTCGACTGATTCACGGAATCTTTCATCGAGAGTACCGTAGGTGAGGCGCTCGGTTTCTACGCACCAAGAAGCACCGACACGATAGAGTTTGTCGAAGCGGATTTCCTTTGAACGCCATGAAGGAACAGTTGAAATACAACCTTCAGTACATTCAAGGTCAAGCATCGGAGGACAAGTCTGGTCGGCTTTGTATGTTACGTCCGATACGTTTACTAGGTCAAATGGGCTCTGTGGGTTCTTATAGCGAACAATCAAAGACTGACCTACCTTGAGGTCTCCTACGAGTTCCATTGGTTTTACTTCTGGGTTAAACCAGTTGATGCCAGCGAAAGTGGCGAATTTATCTTCAAGGATTGAAGTCGAATACTTCACCTGAAGTAGAGGAATGTGGTCCTCTGGGCTAAGAGGGGTATTTTCTACCTCTTTGGTGTAATCACAAACAGAAATAAAGAATCTCCATTATCTCCACGGTATTCTAGGGAGTCATTTCTCAACTTACCTAATCGTATTTATGATTAGGAAAGCAATACCGATAGGCTAAGTTATTAAAATCTTAATTTAACCTTTCGGAGATACCTTAGAACAGAGATAAAAGTGGATATAACAATTCAACGGCTAGGAGTATATTTATTGCGTTTGTTGTTCGCCTGGGTGATTGGGTCTGCCCACCTACAGTTTTCTGGGGAATAATCACCGTATGGGTCAATCCTATCGATAGTATAGCCCTCTGGCCTTTCTCCCATGTCTTCTACGAAATGGTTGAACCCTTCTGGACCAGACCAACGTTCACAAACTTTAATATCTTTGTAGCAAGCAAGCTTCGGGTTTTTGTTTGCGTGGGTGACCTTATGCCTTAATCCCCTCCAAGTTTTATAAAGAGGATGAGACATCCTTCCATCACGGAGTCTGACAAAGGCTAGCGGGTCGCCATTTCTTTTCCATGCGTTGTAGTGCTTAGAGCAATAGCCATGGTTAAAATATCTTTTCCCACGTTTTTTATCATAATGGCCTATGCCATTACACCCCGGGACAATACAATGTTGCTGCATCATATTGTTATTATACTACTAGCTGTTGAATTGTTAAAGTCCTACGCTATGGCCTACTTATTACCCCTAGCAATATTTTGCAAGAAGGTAATCGCCTCTTGCAGCTGCGGGTGTACTGGCCTGCCGTATCTTTTTTCTTGGTTAGAGAACATAATGATGTTCTCGGCCGCCTGTTCAGTCATAGTCTGAACCTGGTCGACCTTTGCGTATTCTGGAGTGTTAGATGGTTGAGGGATTTGGTTTGCCTGTGGTTGATTAGCGGCAATCGCTTTCTCTGCTTCTGTAAGCTTCTGCCTATACGCGGCATAGCTCATTACGCTTTTCAAATTGATTTGGCCATCAGCCGTTGTCGGGCGAAATCCATCTGCAATCATAGACTTATAGAACTCAGCATTGGTCGTCACGTCTGGGTATTGTTGTTTCACAAACAGCGAAACATTTGCAATATCCATATCGCTCAGAGTATGTGGCTGAGATGTTTGCTGTGGCTCTTGAACAGCCGGTTCGACCTTTTCTTCAGGTCTAATTTCCGGTTTGCCATTAAGAACATCAGCAACCGTTTGAGGCTCAGAATTAGAACGCAACTTCATATTGCGTCTTGCTAGCTCCGTTACAGCTGCCCGAAGGTCAGTTGTTTTGATGTTTTGGTTGTCCAGAAATCTCTGGATTTCCGGGTCGAAGCTAGGTTCTGAAACTCCTGCTCCTGGGTCCGTCGTCTGCGTCGCTCCCGTCGCTACATCACCCGCCGGTGCTGTAGGGTTGGTGCCATTCGCAGCATCACCTTGCGGGGCTGGTGCTGGGGCCGGCTGAGTCGCTTGGACATTCGCACTTGCGTTTTGGTCCATCTCTTTCTCCTATTGTTAAAGGCGTAGAGGCTTTTATAATCACTCTACGCCCTCATTATAACATAATATTAAAGGTTTGTTTTAATTTCTTTTTCTAGAGAACCTTTGTTTTCTTTCTTTTCTAACAAGGCTCTTAAATTAGTTAAGTTCTCTTTTAACGATTCGCAACTCTTAACCGCCTGCATTGGGTTGTTATCCCCGATGCCGACCTCCATAGACTGGAGGTCTGAAATAGCATCGTTGAGAAAATATCTGGCGGTTTCCACTGCCCCGAATTTTCTCACTAGGGCTTCTAAAACTTCAACGCGAGAGATTGGTTTATAAATGTCGTCCATTAAATCAAGCCTTCCATTGGGTTATTGTGGTTAGCTTCTAGGCCAGCAGTGTAGTTATCGTAACCAGTGTCTACGACAGGGCTGGTCGCGGTCGCCATATCATATTGAGCAACCTCAGGGTTCATCATCTGTTGGTCTTGAGCAGTCTCGTCCATACCTGGTTGTGCAATTGCTTCTTGTGAAGCCATCATCATCTGGTCCATATCTTCAGGGGTCATCGATTCCATCGCGGCCTGGTCTAGGATTGGCGCTTGAGGAGTATTTTGTTCCACTAATTGCTGGAGCTGTTGCACCATCTCTGGTGTAAGTTCGTTCTGGTTAACGAAGCTTTCAGCTTGCCTTCTCGTCACGACGCCTTGGGTGATAATTGGGACCAGGGTGGAAATTAGCTGTTCCTTATTGATTCCTTGTGGCAACCCAACCAAAGTCTGGAGAACCATCATAGCGTTACGAGCTTGTTCCTGTTGCTGAATCTTGATTTGAGTTTTAAGCTTGGCCTGGATAATAGAACGCCCAAGCATATCAACCTTACTCACGGTCGAGACGACACCATCATTCGAGAAGGTGAACTCATCCTCTTTGCCGTAGATAATATACATAGCAAACATCTTCTGGATTAGTTCAGACATACCGGTCTCGATGTTGGCTAGCGGATTATTCATACGCTGTGAGATAACGCTAGATACGGTAGAGACTTCGGAGGCGGTGGCGCGGTTTCCGAGCATCTGAGAAAGTTCGTATTGGTCGGTGGCACCGAGCATACGCTTGATTCTCTGTTCTCTTCTCTCGATAGCGGAGATGATAGCAGACATATCGTGACGTTTATCCATAACCTGCAAGGTGTTCATCGTGCCCTCAGCAATCTGGCCAGCTACCTGTGAGAGTAGGGATACTTGCTCTGCGTCATAAGAGGTGCCGAGGAAAGTAATCGGGGCCATA